>CAYNFJ010000050.1:14111-15723 GCA_964396505.1 uncultured Polaribacter sp.
AGTGCTGCAAAAATATAAAAAAACACCAAAAAAATTGGTGTTTTTTTAATTTTAAGATTAACAAGGTGTCTTTAAATAATCCGGTACAGATTTAGATTATTTAAGCTTGACCTGCAGGGCCAAAATTCAAAGGAATTTGAGGCTGTTTATCATAATCCTTGATCTCACCGTGTTGTTGTTCAAATTTTTTGACATTATCTGCCAAAGCTTTTACTAAACGTTTGGCATGTTGCGGTGTTAATACAATCCTGGATTTTACTTTTGCCTTCGGTTTCCCGGGCATAATATTAATAAAATCAATCACAAATTCAGAAACCGAATGATTGATAATGGCCAAATTAGAATAAATTCCTTCGGCTATTTCCTCGGTCAACTCTATGTTTAACTGTCCTTCTTTCTTCGGATTATTTTGATTAGACATAATTAGTTATTCATTTTCTTGTGTTATTTCATCCATTTCGTCTTGTGATCCGACAATATAATTATCATAATCACGCATACCGGTACCCGCAGGAATTCTCTTACCTACAATTACGTTTTCTTTCAATCCTTCCAAATAATCAATTTTACCACTGACGGCAGCTTGATTCAACACTTTGGTAGTTTCCTGGAACGATGCCGCAGAAATAAAGGATTTGGTCTGTAGCGAGGCTCTGGTAATACCTTGCACCACTTGCTCAGCGGTTGCGGGTTTTGCATCACGTGCTACTACCA
This sequence comes from uncultured Polaribacter sp., assembly GCA_964396505.1. GTDB lineage: Bacteria > Bacteroidota > Bacteroidia > Flavobacteriales > Flavobacteriaceae > DQTL01. The sequence continues at coordinate 14,826 of CAYNFJ010000050.1, forward strand.
AGTTCTTATCGGCTCTACGTAAGGCAGAGTTTTCATCTCGCAACTGTCTGGCAGAAATCAATTGACCGGCTTTTAATTCCGTAGAATCTCCTGCATCTTCGATAATTTTCATCCCAAATATACGATCATTCTCTTCAATAAAATCATTTTTATGAACCAATTGATTTTCTAAGAATAGCGTATCACCTGAATCGATGATCTTAACTTTACGCATCATTTGTCGTACGACTACTTCAAAATGCTTGTCATTAATTTTCACCCCTTGTAATCGATACACCTCTTGAATTTCATTTACTAAATATTCCTGTAACTTAGAGGGACCTTGAATACGTAAAATATCTGCCGGTGTTACCGCTCCATCAGATAGAGGCATACCACCTCTAATAAAGTCGTTTTCTTGTACCAAAATTTGGTTGGACAATTTGACCAAATATTTTTTAATATCACCTCCTTTGGTTTCTACTATAATCTCGCGGTTACCTCTTTTAATTTTACCAAAAGAAACCACACCATCTACTTCTGACACAACTGCCGGATTAGAAGGATTACGGGCTTCAAACAATTCGGTAACTCGTGGTAAACCACCGGTAATATCCCCTGCTTTCCCAGCTGATCTTGGTATTTTAACCAATATTTTACCGGCTTTCACCTTTTCATTGTCATCAATATTTAAATGAGAACCTACGGGCAAATTATAAGAACGCAGCACTTTTCCTTTTTTATCGACAATCAACAATGCAGGAATAATTTTCTTATTCTTAGATTCTGTAATGATTTTCTCTTTAAATCCGGTTTGCTCATCAATTTCAACTTTATAGTTGATTCCTTTTTCAATATTTTCAAATTGAATTTTACCTTCAAATTCAGAAATAATCACCCCATTATGCGGATCCCATTG
>CAYNFJ010000051.1:0-15696 GCA_964396505.1 uncultured Polaribacter sp.
TCTTATGGTATTGATAACCGTATTTTCATCCCAAGCATTTTGTGCCTTAACCGACTGTAAATAGGTGTTCATTTCTTTGTACATAGCGGCGTGTGAATGGTATTTTCTACCGTTAATCAATCCGGTATAAACCGATTCGGGCATGGTACCGTATTTTTTCCAATCACGTGTTACGGCATTGCCCTCGGAACCTTCAGAAAACAAAGACTTCCCATGAGAGGCGACAAAACCTTTGGCTTTTTCTACATACTCCCAATACACGGTGTACATTTCAGATAATTTCACCTTTTTATGATGCATCCGGTATATTTCCGATTCTAGAAAAGAAATTGTAGAAAAATCCCAACAAGTACCCGTATTGCCTTGCGAGATTACCGGATTTGCCCATACGCGTTTGTAATCACTCAACTTATTGGGAATTGCGTAGGCAGATTGATCCATCTCAAAACGTTTATGCGGTTCTTTTTGGTTTTGAATTTCACGGATGTGCCGTACATCTTTTAAAATTGAATTTTGGTAAAAGCCGGGTTTGTAGGCTTTGAATACCGCTTTGTCGTTGTTGGTTTGTGCCATAAGAGGTGTAACGAATAACACCATAAGCAGAATTTTAAAAATTGCTCTCATTTGAATTATTTATTTAATGTTTGTATGTTTTTATTTTATCATCTAACAGATGTACTTTACCGGTTTTTACTTCGTAAAATGCCCCTACAATTTTGATATTTCCTTTTTGTTCTAAATCACTGAGAATAGGACTTTTTTCACGGATACGTTGAATCGTAAGTTTGACATTGGTTTTGGCTACATTATCAACACAGGTTTTATTTTTTGAAGAAATTGCACCACGAATATTGGTATGTGCTATTGCCGGTTTTATATGTTCTAATAATTGGGTAATATGCCCTAGTTTCACATCGTCACAAGCGGCTTTTACCGCACCACAGCTTTCGTGTCCTAAGACCATAATCAGTTTGCTACCCGATACGGCACAGGCGTATTCCATACTGGCGAGAATATCTTTATTTTCAAAATTTCCGGCAATACGAGTGATAAAAAGATCGCCCACACCTTGATCAAAAAGAATTTCAACAGGCACACGGGAATCAATACAACCCAATATGATTGCAAAAGGATATTGCTTGGGAGCCGTACGTACTATTTCTTCCATAAAATCACGGGTTATGTGATCGTGATGGCGAAAACGTCTATTACCTTCCAATAATAATTCTATCGCTTTCTCAGGAGTAATGGAAGCCAATAACTTTTTTGTACTCATAGTGTAAAATTACATAAAAAAAACACGCCGATTATTGAATCAGGAGTGTTTTTTTTATTTATGAAAATAGTATTCTAAAAATCCAATTGAAATCGAAATAAATGTCCCGTCATATTCCCTAAAACTTCATCACCATCATCGGTAAGCACATAATTGTACATAAATCGAGTATGTGAATTGAGATACCAGTTTAATCCGGCTGTAATGGTATTGACTTGTTCAGCACTGCCCACATTATCAGCTATTACATCGTCAGAAGCGGACATATTGGAATATCGGGCCAAAATTTCAACAGCCCCCATTCCGCCATGATCGATATCTTTTTTGGGTTTTACACGCCCAAATGCACCATGTTTGTAGGGTCTGTACTCTCCGGTTAAAAAATAGCTTGCAAAAGCATAATAAGAGGTCATTTGATAATCTTTTCCGCTAGCATAATCCGATTGCGTTTTATATTCGCCTTGAACAGAAACTTGTCCAAACGTAGTACCAAGTTCAAAACCTAATTCTGAGCGAGTATCTGCACCTTCAAATTCATACGTATATTTTCCACCCATATGATTTTCCGGTCTAAAAGACAAATCTTTTTCCGGTCTATTGGCAAAATTTATACCCACATGTAGCACCTGATGTTTTGCTATGTCTTGAATAGGCGTTCCGGTAGCACGAACTACCAAGTTCATACCTTTCTCCAGATTGGTATCTTTGAATCCATCTCCATTTACAGCATTATTAGTATAGGCCAATTGAAAACCTGCTTTACCACCTAAAAGGGTGAAATTTTCATAATGAAAACCGGATCCCCATCTAAAATTTTGCAATGACGTAAGCATCGCTCGTTCAAAAAAAGGGATATATTTACTACTGGTCAGCATATCCAATCCTGTAGGTTCTGCCACACTTCCCAAAGAAAAATTGCCGTATTTTCCTGCTGTATATTTCAGATAAACATCCCTAAAACCTATGGAAGCATGCGCAAAATCTGTTTCTACCTTGTACTTTATATGTTTAGCTACCCGTCCAGCAATAGAAAGATGAAGTCTTCTAAATTCGTTTCCATTAAACCAATCTGTTGACTTTTCTTTTTTTAAGAATTCAAAATCGTACTGAATACGCCCATTAATTTTTAAGGTAGGTTTAAAGGCTTCGTTTGTTGTCTGTGCTTGTACTTGCCAAAATCCTCCAAAGAATAGCGTAAAACTTAAAAAAATAATTTTCTTCATAAATAGTGTACTTAATGGTTTCTCATTAAGACAAATATATATAAATAAGTTTTTTCTTTGGCAACTTTTGTTGCATCGAAGATAGGTTTCTGTCTAAAACACTAAATACATACTAAAAAATAGTCAATCATACACCGCTATATATCAGTATTTTATAAAATAAAAAGCTTTTTATTACAAACTTTCAATTCTTTTGGCACGATGATTGAAAATAACTCAATAAGCGGAAACCGAAAAGCTGACAGAGTAGGTAAAATCCTTAAAAACCATATATCATGAAAAAAGGACTAATAACAATGATGAGTTTGTTTATGATGGTTTCAACAATTGGAGCCATGGAAAGCACCAAACCGGGCACAAAAGTTGTGGATTTTCACCCAAACCGGTACAGCGACCAAAGTATTGAGTTTGTAGAACGCGGCATTAAATTTTATGTGTTCTTAAATGGCGAATTTGACTTTAACACTGCCCCAACCGCTCAAGTAGATTATATATACAGAAATGGCCGAAGAACCCTAAGGCACAGTTCACGAGGCGTACGAATAGAACGTGATTATCAAGGTAGAATCAGACGAGTCGGCAATGTATTTATCAGCTACACTTGGGATGATAGAGTCAAAAGAATAGGAACTGTATTTGTGAGATATCGTAACGATCGAATGAACAAAGTAGGGAATCTGAGAATTATTTACAGTCGTTATGGTGTTCGATTTATAGGAAGTGTAAAAGGCTACTACGGATATCACAATCATTATTACAGTCACAACTGGAACTCCTACAACAATTGGAATTCATACAACAACTGGGACACTTGGGAATACGGTTACTACGATCCATTCTTTGACGATGATGATTTTTTCTCTAACTACGAAAGTTATGATGAAGATGATGATTATTACTACTATCGTTCCAAAGGACAAAAAGGCACAAAAAACGGAAAAAGAAAAATCATTAAACGAAAAAAAGCAAACAAAAGCCGTCACAATGAAACAAGAAGAAGATTATAAGGATTCCAAACCTTAATCAACCCCGCAAATGCGGGGTTTTTTTATAAAAAACAGTAACTTGCCCCCTATTAACAATCAATAGATGAAAACAGCTTTCTTACAACTATACCATAAAAAAACAGCTTTTTATACCTTAGCGGGTTTCTTGCTAACAGCTGCGATTATTCTTGTTTTATTTGATAAAACAAAGATTCATTTAACTATGAATCAATATCATACTCCTTTTTTTGATTTATTTTTCAAATATGCAACTTACTTAGGTGACGGTATCGTTTTTCCTATTGTAATCATCGTACTCTTACTGAAGAACCGAAAAATAGCACCGGCGTTTATCTATGCCGGCATGCTGACTTTGGTTATTTCATATATTTTAAAAAATTGGGTTTTTATAGGATTTGCCAGACCTTATGAAATGTTTAAAGATGCGTTACATATAGTGGAAGGTGTCACCATGCGACATTGGCATTCCTTTCCCTCCGGTCATACCACTGCGGCTTTTTCACTCTTTATCCTTGCGGGACTATTTACCAAAAAAAAAGGTATTCAATTACTGTGGGTCACCTTGGCTATCATTGCCGGACTGAGCAGAATCTATTTGTCCCAACATTTTTTACAAGATGTGTTTGCCGGCACGATCTTAGGAAGCTTTATTGCACTGTCGGCTTATCAATTATATTTGAATTATCCCCTTTTTAAAAAGTAATTTTTAAATTGATTCCAAACTAAAACAGCTTCGGGTGCAATGCGAAATGAAACAGCTGCCCACAGATACAAAACACTCAACAAGCTGCTTTTAAGCAGGATATTGATAATGGGATGAAAATTAAAATCCCAGAAATAAAACAATAGAAAGAACACCGCCAAAAGCAACAATAAGACATAGGTTTTTGAATTCATAGGCAATAAGCCGAATTTCTTTTTTACATAAGCTATTTTCAATGTGTCAAACACTAAAACTACCAGTAAAGTAGAAAGTGCCGCACCGTCTATTCCAATTAGATCTATCAACCAATAATTCAATACGATAACCGATATTGCCATTACAATACCGTAAGGCAACAAAATTTTATAGTATTTGGAATTGGAAATTATAGCACCGTTATTCCCTAAAAACATATGGTATAATTTTGCAGTAGAAATCATAAGGACAACCCAGATTCCTCCGGAGAATTTTTCGGGAATAATCTGATATAATTCTTTTAGATTGGTATTGATAAGCAAAAAGACAAAACCCGAAATTAAAAATAGATTAATATGACTTTTATGATACAAAGAACCTATTTCTTTATGATTATTTTCATTTAACGCCTTGGCTGTCAAAGGTTGTATAATTTGCGCCATGGCACGACCCGGCGTTTCTACAACTGACCCGATATAAACCGCTACGGCATAATAGGCAACTTGTGCCAACATTTCTTTTTGAGGAATCATAAACTTATCAATATCCAATAAGATGGTTCCTGCCGATCCTGCTAAAATGATGTATAAAGAATACCGAAAAATCTGTTTATAATTATCCGGTAATTTCCAAGTAAATTTGGGCTTTTTAAGATAGAAAGCATACCCCATCATCAATAACATACGAAGTAAGTAGGCAAAACTGAGCCAGTACACAAAAGCCCTTTGATCTATGAGCTTATAATAAACCAATATCAATAAAATCATAGCGGCTACTCTGGAAAACAGCTCCCTGATTAAATTGCCAAACACCGATTGTAATTGTACCTTAGACCAAGCATAGAAAATTTCAAAATAAGCCGTTAATAGTGCTACGATATAAATAAGAAAAACATACTCTTTGACTATCGGATTTTCAACAGACAGATAAGTACTGATTTGATCATAGAAAATAGCTCCAAAAACACCGATAGGCAGTGCAATAAACAGGGGAATTAACAAAGAACTTGACAAAAAACGGTCACGTTGTGCTGCTATCTTATAGGAAGAGTAAAATTTAATAATCGCATATTGCACGCCAAAAGCCGTTAGGGGCATTAACAAATTGGCACTTGATAATAAAAAAGTTACCAGTCCGTAATATTGATCTTCTAAGAAATGTGTGTATAAAAACAAGGCATTGACTCCACCAATGGCAAATGCAAAATAGATGATAAAGGTGTTTCGCAAAGACTGTTTAAATACAATACCCATTTTCTATAATTAATGTGACGTCCTGTTTTTATTCTTTTTCAACAATCTAAGGATGCTGTGATAGATATATTCCCCGACATTATCTCCATAAAGATTGACAGAAAAATCCAATTCTTTATCTCGAAAATCCCGAAAGGCAGTTACGATTTTGCTTCTGTCGGCACCCGCGATATATCCAAAACCATGCGAGACCAATTCAACCCATTCGGTTTCATCTCTGGCAATGATAACCGGCTTTTGATTAAAAAACGCTTCTTTCTGCAATCCGCCACTATCGGTTATGACCATCCTACAGTTTTTTAGCAATTCTAACATATCAAAGTAGCCCACCGGTTCTATAAAAGTAATCGGATACTCCAATTGATGAGTCGCCAAGATTTTACGGGTTCTGGGATGCAAAGGCATGACCACTTGAACGGTTTGATCAATGTCAGATAATGCTTCAAAAATAGCCTGTAATCTGTCTAAATCATCGGTGTTTTCTTGACGATGGATAGTTGCTAAAATAAAATTGTTTTGAGCTAATTGCAATTTTGGATACAACACCGCTTTTTGGGATGAAAGACTACGATAGTACAAAACACTATCCTTCATTATATCACCGGATCTTTCTACCCTTACCGGAAAAGTATCAAAACCTTCATTTTTGAGATTGGTCATTGCCTTATCCGTTGGGCAGAGTAATAGGTCGGCAATTCTATCGGTAATTATCCGATTGACTTCTTCGGGCATACGCATATTAAAAGAGCGTAATCCGGCTTCTATATGCACTAATTTAATCTGTAATTTTTTTGCTGCCAAGGCGCCTGCCAATGTCGAATTGGTATCGCCGTAAACCACGACAGCATCGGGCTTTTCATCTAATAAAATACGCTCTATACGTTCCAGCATCTGCCCTGTCATAGCCCCGTGGTTTAAACCGTTGATTTGCAAATTGTATTTGGGTTCGGAAATAGTCATTTCTTTAAAAAAAACAGCACTCATATTGGTATCATAATGCTGTCCGGTATGGATGATGATTTCTTCAACCGCATCATCTTGCGCAATGATTCTGCTCAATACGGCTGCTTTGACAAACTGGGGACGTGCGCCCAAAATACTTACGATCTTGTATTTCAAAATAACAATGGGTTTAGTTCGGTTTTACTGAATGACATTTTTTACCCGTTGGCTTGAATCTTGATGCGTTAAACTCAGCCTGACAATACAGTCCGACTGTGCTTTTAAATCATGTGGGACATTCCCTTCTAAAGAAACTAAACTTCCTTTTTCCAGATGATATACTTGATTTGCCACGCCAAAATCCAATGTTCCTTCCACTATATAAACGCTAATGGGATAAGGGGTTTGATGTTGTTGCATTTGTTGTCCTTTTCTAAAAAGGATTCTAATTTCTTTGCTTGTTTCCGTTTCATAAAGCACCGAAATAGCCGGTTTATCATCTTGATAAGACAGCTTGTGGTATATATTGATTTGCTTCATCTGTAATTTGATTTTTGCATGTAGCTTGAATGGAACAAAGATAAATAAAAAAACCGCCCTGAATCAGAGCGGTTTCATTATTTGTATAAAGTAGATGTATTAATCTTCTTTGACTTCTTCAAAATCAACATCTTCTACATTGTCACCTTCATTGGATGGATTGGCATCCTTAGGAGCTTCTTGCTGACCTGCTTGCGCCTCTTGTGCGGCTTTTTGCATTTCCGGAGCAGCAGCTTCCCAAGCTTTGTTAATCTTTTCCATTGCCGCATCAATACCGGCTATATCCTTAGCTTCGTGTGCTTTTTTCAAATCGGATAAGGCATCTTCAATGGGTTTTTTTACACCATCGGATAGTTTATCTCCATTGTCTTTAAGCTGTTTTTCGGTTTGGAAAATCATAGCATCTGCCGTATTGAGTTTTTCAGCCATTTCTTTGGCTTTTTTATCTGCTTCGGCATTGGCTTCTGCATCCGCTTTCATTTTCTTGATTTCTTCTTCGGACAAACCGGAAGAGGCTTCGATACGAATATCTTGTTTCTTATTGGTTTGTTTATCCGTAGCCGTCACGTGAATAATACCATTGGCATCGATATCAAAGGTAACTTCGATTTGAGGAACGCCTCTAGGTGCCGGTGGAATACCGTCCAAGTGGAAACGTCCAATGGTTTTATTGTCTTTTGCCATAGCTCTTTCACCTTGCAACACGTGAATTTCAACAGAAGGTTGATTATCAACTGCAGTAGAGAATACTTGTGATTTCTTAGTTGGAATGGTGGTATTGGCTTCGATTAATTTGGTAAATACATTCCCCATAGTTTCAATTCCTAAGGATAAAGGAGTCACATCTAATAAAAGGACATCTTTTACATCACCGGTCAATACACCACCTTGAATAGCGGCACCAATGGCTACTACTTCATCAGGATTTACCCCTTTGTGTGGTTTTTTTCCAAAAAAGGCTTCTACTTCTTCCTGAACTTTCGGGATACGGGTAGAACCTCCTACCAAGATTACTTCATCAATATCACCTGTTGATAAGCCGGCATCTTTTAAGGCGGCTTTTACAGGTTCCATAGAACGTTTGAATAAATCGTGTGCCAATTGCTCAAATTTGGCTCGAGTCAATTTACGTACTAAGTGTTTAGGTCCACTGGCAGTAGCGGTGATATAAGGTAGATTTATCTCGGTTTGTGTACTGGCAGACAATTCTATTTTGGCTTTTTCAGCAGCTTCTTTAAGACGTTGTAATGCCATAGGATCCTCCCGTAAATCCATATTTTCATCGGATTTAAACTCATCGGCTAGCCAGTCTATCAATACTTGATCAAAATCATCCCCACCTAAATGGGTATCTCCATTGGTTGACAATACTTCAAAAACACCGTCGCCCAATTCCAATATGGAAATATCAAATGTTCCACCACCTAAATCGTACACGGCTATTTTTTGATCGTGATTTTTTTTGTCCAATCCATAAGCTAAAGCGGCTGCTGTGGGTTCATTAATGATACGGGCTACTTTTAATCCGGCTATCTCACCGGCTTCTTTGGTTGCCTGACGTTGCGAGTCACTAAAGTATGCCGGCACGGTTATAACCGCTTCGGTCACGGTAGTTCCCAAATAATCTTCAGCTGTTTTTTTCATTTTTTGCAACACCATCGCTGAAATTTCTTGCGGAGTATATAAACGCCCGTCAATATCTACTCTGGGTGTATCATTGTCACCTTTTACCACTTTATAAGGTACGCGTCCGGCTTCATCTATTACTTCCGAATATTTGTTACCCATAAATCGTTTGATAGAAGAAATGGTTTTGGTCGGGTTGGTCACTGCCTGACGTTTGGCTGCGTCTCCTACCTTACGTTCACCACCTTCTACAAAAGCTACTACAGAAGGTGTCGTTCTTTTACCTTCTGAATTGGGGATTACTACAGGGTCACTTCCCTCCATTACAGCAACACAAGAGTTGGTAGTTCCTAAGTCTATTCCTATTATTTTACTCATTATATTATGATTTTTAAATTGTTTACAAAATGATTTACGTCTGATTTTAGTCAATGATTATACCAATATGAATAGTGTGACAAGATGACAGTTTTAACATTGTCTTTCTATGAATTGACATACAATCTGCTCATCTAATTATAATCAAATGATGCCTGTTTTTGGAAATACAAATGATTCAATCAAACTTATTTTTTTAACATTTTTCAAAAGACGGTTGATAAATTATTGGAATTATGGTTTCTATGCTAGTATTTTTTTCTATATTTGGAACGTTTAAACAAATTTATTAACTCAAAAAAGAAAAACTTATGAGTAAATTCGATGAAAAAATGAAAAAATACACTGATTCTTTTAAAAAATTAGGAATTAGTTATGATGCCGCATTATTTGAAAAAGTAACCAAAGGGTTAGGTCCTTCTATTTACAAAGCGGATGCAGAGTCTGTTTCTTGTACTCAAGAAAGTGAATTGGCTACGGTTAAGAAAAATTTCTTGCTCAAAAAATTAGGTTGTAAAGACAGTCCTAAATTGGATGAAGCTATTCAAGAAGTTTGTGAAGAATTAGGAAAATCTAATCGTAATAAATACAGAGCTCAATTTTACTATTTATTAGTTAAAAAAATGGGTAAAGAGTCTGTTTACTAACCAAACTTTATTACATGTAAAAAACCGCTTTGGGATTCCAAAGCGGTTTTTTTATTGATCGTTCAATACTTATTATTTACGCAACAAATCCATAATTTTTTCATGTAGTTTTGCAGCATCTATCGGTTTTGAAATAATTGCATCACAACCGGCATCAAAGGACTTTTCTTTATCTTCTCTAGATGTATAGGCTGTTTGCGCAATGATGGGTAAATCAGGGTGCATCTCCTTTATGAGAAGTGTGGCTTCATAACCATCCATAATCGGCATTTTCATATCCATTAATATCAGTGAAATATCCGGAATTGTATTGGCTACAGTGACCGCTTCTTTTCCATTGGCAACATGGATCACTTCTAACTCCATATCATATTCTTTGAGCAATGTATCTAACAAAAAATAATTTGCCTCATCATCTTCTGCAATTAATATGGTTGTTTTTTTATTTTTAACGAAATTTCCGGCAGTATTGTTTTCTTCACTTTTAAAAGTATTTACCGGTAATGAAAAAACAAATATAGCACCAGATTGTGCTTCTTGTATTCTTATAGAACCTCCGTGTTTTTCAACTAAGGTTTTACAAATAGCCAAACCTAATCCAGTACCTTTTTCATTGGCTGTTCCTATTCGAACTACTTCTTTGTCAAAGGTAAAGAGTTTATCTTTAATCTCTTCGGGAATTCCTACACCGGTGTCTTGTACAACTATTTCAAGAGATGAAGGTGTTTTTACGGCTTTTACCCAAACCTCACCTTTTTTAGAGGTATATTTTATAGCATTGGATATTAGATTTAGCACAATTGCTCGTAGCATTTCCTTATCTGCTTCTACAATTATATCATCGGGAATCTGATTATGCAGTACAATTTCTTTACCGGCTGCAACTTTTTTGAATTCCTCCATATTTTTATTGACAAAATCATATAAAACTATTTTTTCGGGACTAAAGTTGAGCTGGTCTCTATCGGAACGCCACCATAAAAGCAAATTATCAACTAACCTATAAGCATCAAGAGTAGTCTTGTGTAAAATATCTATTATTTGTTTTTTCTTTGAATCATCGTATTTTTCAAAATTATTTTTCAGTAATTCCGTAAAACCTATTAAAGAGTTGAAAGGACTTTTAAGATCATGGGAAATAACTGAAAATAATTGATCGTCTAAAGATTTCATAAGTTTGGGTTTTTGGGTTTATTATTTATTAAAAAAATTATATACCAGTTCTTTAAATTTTTCTTCTGTAAGCGGTTTATTGATGAATCCGTTTATTATTTCCAATTCATCTGCTTTACGTTTATCATCGGGATTCATTGATGATGATAACATCGTGATAATAATACCGGCACGTTGTTCTTGTGGTAATTCTTTGTAATGCGATAAGAATTCCCATCCATTCATAATAGGCATATTGATGTCTAATAAGATGATTTCGGGTTTAGGAAAATCACCATTTGCATTCTTTTTGGAAAGATGGTTTAAAGCATCTTTTCCATTTTGAAAAATGACAATATTTTCTACCAATCCTGTATCAGATATGATAAACTCATTGTACAAATTGGTGTCGTTATCATCATCAATTAACACTACGTTTTTTATAATTTTCTTCATCTTTTAAATGTTTTGAAATTGTAAAATAAAAGGTGCTCCCTTTTCCTTCTTCCGATTCAACCCAGATTTTACCTTTGTGTAACTCGACCACTCTTTTACAAGTAGCCAGCCCTATTCCTGTTCCAGAATATTGGTCTCGGGTATGCAATCGTTGAAATATATCAAAAATCTTATTTTTGTGTTTCATATCAAAGCCAATACCGTTATCGGCTACTGAGAAATGGTAATAATCTTTGGTTTCTTTTACTTTAATAGTGATAACCGGATCCACTGAATCTTTGCGATATTTGATAGCATTGGTTATCAGGTTAAGCATCAAACTCTTCATTTCCCGTTTATAAACATACATCGTTACTGACCCATCATATACAAACTTTACGCGATTCACTTGTATGGTATCAGCTAAGTCTTCTTGTATTTCAGCTAATAATTTATAAAACTTGCCTTTTTCTACCTGCTCATTTTCTCCAAGGCGCGAATATACTAATAATTCTGAAATGAGGGTTTTCATACGTTTGGAAGATTTTTGTATCTTGTCAATACTTTTTACTCCAAAAGACCCTAAATCCGCTTTGAATTTCGATTTCAATATCTGCGAAAAACCAATTATAGTATTGAGTGGCTCTTGCAAATCATGAGAGGTGATATAAGCAAAGTTCTCCAAACGTTTATTTTGTTCTTGTAATTTTTTTCGTTCATTCGATATGATTTGTAATTTTTGATCAATCTCTGCTTTGGACAACAATAGTTTTTTATTGATCTCCTCTATTTTCTTAAGGTGTGATTGATGCATTTCTAATAATAAACGTATTCTCTTTATAATAAAGTATCCTAAAACTGCCCCTAATAGCAAAGAAAAAATAAACAATGTATTCTTTAATCTATTGTAAAAAATAATTTTTTTACTCTTTTTGAAAAATAATATTTGTGCCTGTTGTTGTGTGGTATAATAAATATTATTAATAGAATTATGTGTGTTTTCAAAGTAGGTATATACATTCTTTAATAACAAAGATATATGCTTATCCCTTTTTTTGAATTGGAGCATCTCTTGTTCTTTCTTATTCTTTTCGATTAACTCATTTATCAATGAGATATTTTTACTAATCCGTTCTATCTTAGGAACTAACTCCAGTATATTCACACCATACGAATCTGCGGGTTGTGAAAAAGGGATTTTTTCTATGATATCTTCTTTACCCGCTATGTTAACTTGTAGTTTTTCACGATATATTCCACCACTTGTCAATATGTCTAAAAGCATATTAATCTGACTGATTAAAAAGTCATTATTTTTCTTATAAATCGATATATCTGTTGAATAATTATCTGTTGCAATGCGCGTGACATTACTTTCTATTTTATATAGTTTTTCAGAAAGTTTCCTGGCTAAACAGGCTTTTGATTTATTATTATCTACCTCAATTTGGTAATAATCCTTCACATTATCAATGTATTGAATAAGCACATATCCCCCTAACATAAAGAATGTGGCTACCACAATAATGGCAACAGCTAATGATTTGACAGATTCTTTAAAGAATAATAACATGGGTTTTGCTAGCTCTTAATTAATCACAAAAATAAGTATTACAGTCCATATTTTTTAAATACTTTTTTTCCATCGTCAGAAGCTACTTGTGCCAAAAACAAATCTGCCAATTCAGGCTGTTTGGAATAGGTTAGTGTACTCAAAATAACATGATTTTCATTTATAGAATCCATCGGTATGCAACTTACAAAGTCTTTATTATCATCCCATACATAAGGGGCATACCAATTAATAGCAAGATCGGCTTTATCTTCTTTGAGCATCTTCATCAAATCTTTTGAATCTGCCGCAAAAAAAGAAATCTGAGAAACAACCTTATCATATATACCTCTCTTTTCCAAAATCTTTTGTGTAACTTTTCCTATACTACTGTATGGGTTTGCTATGACTACGCATATTTTTTTATTGAGGAGAAAACAAGCATCTGTTCGCGTAATTTTATCCTTACTATCCTTCCTAAACATAATCACCGGTTTATTCACTCCAACATTTACCGTATCTTTGATAATAGTACGATTCATAGCTTCTGTAATATAAAACTCAGAACCTGACAGGTATAAATCACCTACTTCATTTGTTAAAATCGATTGATATAAATCACCTGAGAGCCCCACAATAATAGCGACCTTGCAGTGTGCTGACTTTTCAAATTCAGTCGCAATTTCACTCAAGGGTTTGGCCATAGTAGTACCACAATACACCAAAAGTTCCTTGGGTTTTTGTCGTTGGTCTGTACAGGCAACAAAAAACAGACTAAATAGCAAAATCAATAGAATATTTCTCACAGGTAAAAGAGTATTTAATTGAGTTTTATTTATAAAATTTACGCAAGGTAATATTTTTTTTTATTTTTGTAAATTAATTTATAGAAAATGAATACACATTCTTTTGATTCTTTAGGTAATGAAACTCACATTCCACAGGGAGAAACGATGCTTTGTAAATTTGATAACAAAGGAGTTGTCTCCTATATCAATGATTTTTATTTGGAATTTAGTGGGCATAAAATTGAAGATATTATTGGTAAAACGGCTTTAGAGCTGAAACACCCCGATTTTCCTGTTACGGTGTTTAATCATATAATGCAATACTTATTTCATAAGAAGAATATTCATATATTGGTAAAAGACCGTACTGCTACCGGAAAAAATTACTGGTTTTGGACAGATTTTTATTACAAAACGGATGCACAAGGTGAGTTGCTTGATTTTTACAGTTACCGTAAAACAGCACCTCAATATATTAATCCTAAGCTAATCAAACTCTATGATAAGCTTCTTAAAATGGAACAATATACCGGATTGGAAATAGCTCAAAACTATTTTGAAGGTTTGTTGGAAGAAGCCGGAACAGATTTTGAAACATATACTATGCATTTACAGGAAGAATTGAATAAAAGCTCCTTTCCGGATGATGAAACTGATGATTTTATTACTGGTAACAGTGATAGAAACAAGAAAAAGAAAAAAGGATTTTTTGGTAAACTTTTTAAATAATTTTTATTTCCGTTTTTATTTAATCAAAATGCTTTTTTTCAAATTCTAACGAGTATATATCCATTGTGTCTCTGTGGATAATTTATCGTCGTACGCATAATTATCCTTTACAAAAGTTTTCAATACTTCTACATCTGTAATCCGGTTATCGACCGCAAACCGCGTCATCATTCCTCGTGCTTTCTTGGCATAAAAACTAATCACCTTATACTGTCCGTTTTTATAATCTTTAAAAATCGGAGTAATAATTTTTGCTTGTAATAAGCGGGGTTGCATCACCTTAAAATACTCATTACTAGCTAAATTAACCACTACTTCTCCTTTCTTCAACTCTTTATTCAGGGCTTCGGTAATCTTCGTATTCCAAAATTCGTACAGATTTTTGTAGCCGTTTATTTTTAATTTAGTACCCATTTCCAGTCGGTAGGGCTTTATTGCATCCAAGGGTCTTAACAATCCGTATTGACCGGATAAAATACGCAAGGTGTTTTGTAGATAGTTTATCTTTTCACTTGGTATCGTATAAGCATCTAAACCTACATAAGCTGCTCCTTTAAAAGCAAAAACAGCCGAACGTACTTGTTCCGTATCTTCCCATTCTTGATTGCGTTGCCAATTCAGCTCTGCCAGCTTTCCTGAAATGTGCATCAATTGTTCCAATTCTTTAGGTGTTTTATTTTTCAAAACCTGATTCAATTGGAAAGCTTCTTTTTGAAAAATATAATCTGTATTTTGCTCTAAAGGCAAGGGCGTGTTATAATCCAAGGACTTAGCCGGAGAAAGTAGTATTTTCATACAGATTGATTTAAAAATGAGCCACCAATTTATTGTTATAAATTGGTGGCTACAAAAATAACTTTTTATTTATTATGATCTAAAAACAATACTTATTGGCTTCTATCAAAGTAGCGGCAATCTCTTGTCGCAATGCCAAAGTATTTGGATAATTGGTGTATTTGGTAAAGCGTTTTAAGCCCATTAACATCATACGTTGTTCATCGCCATTAGCCAAATATAGTATCGCTTCTTTGGCATTTTTACTCACACTTTCTACCGCATTAAACAGGTTTAGTTTTGCCATAGCTATTTGTGCAGCAACCTTTTCCTCGCCTTCTTTTTTAGCTAATTTCTCAGCTTTCAATACCGCCGATTCAGCCATATAAATCTCAATCATTAATTCAGCCGCTGACAAAATCAATTGTTGATGCTTTTGCAAATCCATACCATACTTTTGTACCGCACTACCGGCT
>CAYNFJ010000052.1:0-15325 GCA_964396505.1 uncultured Polaribacter sp.
TGTCGTACCCTTGGTAAAAGCCACCCAAGAACAACAAGAAATTATTGAAAATCAAAATAAAAAGATAAGCGATTTACAAGAGCAAAATACATCGCAACAAGAGCAAATTGATAAGCAACAAAAAGAAATCAACGAACTTAAAAAAATGCTTAATAAACTATTAAAAAAATAAAAATTATGAAAAAATTAATCCTAACAATCATTTTCTTTCATCTTATTGTTCATACAACTTCGGCACAATTCAGAGAAAATTATAATGTAAACTCAAACAAGGTGCTATCAACGCTAAACGGTTATAATTTTACCGAAGGACATTATCAGAAAAGTTTGCGTTTTTTGGAATTTATCTTTGGCACAAAAGTATCGGCTTCCGATGAACAAATCATATTGCAAGAAATCATTAAAGATTTTAAAAGCAATCCGCAAGGACTTTTAGACCAAATCAAAAGTTTTGACACTACAATGGCACAATTTTATCAAATACAAGATATTTCCGTCATTGCAAAACTGCGTTCGGCTATGATTAGTCAAATAGCGGCATCCGGTCAAAATATGCCGGCGAATCAACAGCCGTTTATCATAAAATTGTTAAACAAATATGTGCCTGTTTTAGCCAATGATACACAAAATATGCTGGCTTTTACCTATCGTGATTTTGAAGGTTTGGTGTATCTAATGCAATTTAATGCACAAATGAGTGGACAAAATGTGCAATATACCCAACAACAACTCAATCAATTACAAAACAATCTGGTGCAACAATTCTACGCTATGACTTTGGAACAAAAACAGAGTTTGTGCAGTATGCAAGTTATCTATCAATATACTTATAAAATATATACCGGTTTAACACCACAGCAAAAACAACAGTGGCAAAACGCTATAATGAATATGCAATATACAGGTTATCAAAATAATACTACGGCAAGTAATAATTCGGGTTATGCAAATTCGCAATCTAACAGTGCTGTCGACGTACAATGGCCTGCCGGCGTAACAACCAAAGCACAAAAACAAGCCTATTTAAGAAAAATGCGTAGTAGAATGAATGCCAATACGTCATTGATGAATTCCTATTATAATTCAATGATGGGTAACCACGCCGTAATGCTCAATACCATTGAAAATTTTGGTAATACGGGAACATATTGGAAATACAATTAT
The DNA here is from genome assembly GCA_964396505.1 of uncultured Polaribacter sp. Classification (GTDB taxonomy): domain Bacteria; phylum Bacteroidota; class Bacteroidia; order Flavobacteriales; family Flavobacteriaceae; genus DQTL01. Next base: position 1,165 of record CAYNFJ010000052.1, read on the forward strand.
TAATTATAAAAATCAAACATTATGAAAAAAATTATTTTACTTTTTACACTTATTAGTGCATCCGTAAACTACGGGCAAAACACATCGGGTTATAATTTGCTGGTCAATTATCCTTTTACCTCCAATTTATCAGATACTTCGGGAAATTATAATGACGCTGATGCTACTAATGCCCCTTTTCAAGGAGGAGGTATTTATCTGAATGGTATTTATAACAATGGAAATAATGGAAATTATTCTCAACTTTTTACCGACCAAATTTCTTCGTTTGATATGAATAAATTCATTGTTAAGGTAGATTTTAAATTGGATAATTCTGCGAATGATCAGATACTGATTTGTGGAAAATATTTTCGATGGCTGACCGCATATACAAGTAACAATAAATTAGAGCTTTTGGCTTACAGTAGTTCTTCGGGTAATACTATTGTTACCAATCAAACTATCACATCAAATACTTGGTACACACTGGGTATTGAATACAATCACGATGCGAATCAAATAAAAATATATCTGGATAATAATTTAGTTAACACAACCGATTTACCGGCAGGCTTTACATTTTTCTATAATGATGATTTTATTTTTACTCCTGAAGATGGTGGAATCGCATCTATAATGAAAGGCTATTGGAGAAATTTTTACATTTATGCAAATGCCACTACAGGTATTAATGATATATATAGTGATAAACAAGTGTCATTATATCCCAACCCTTCAAACGGAATGATTAACATTGATACGGAAATACCGGAGCCTATTAAATCTATCCAAGTTTTTGACAGTGTGGGAAAACAAATAGGAAGTTTTTTTTCAGATGGTAAAATTAAATTGTTAAACCCCAATCGTGGAATCTATTTTGTCAAAGTGAATTTTGCCGAAACCGCTATTGTCAAAAAGGTCATAATTACCGGATAAAATAATCGCAAATAGAGAGAATATGCATTCATCAAACCTATTTTAAGTAGTGATATAAACTTTAAAAATCTAATTTTATGAGAAAAATTTGTAGTCTAGTATTGTTTTTGTTCCTAAGTCATTCTTATGGGCAAACTCAAATAAAAAAAAGTAATATTTCAACCGGTGGAGGAAGTACATCTACAGGGGATATAACAGTCATTTACAGTGTTGGAGAAGTGGCTGTACAAGAAAAAATACAGGGAAACACACATCTATCCGAAGGATTTGTAGGGCCGGATTTAAATGCTGTTTTAGGGGTAAATGACTATGGTGTTTTATCAGGATTTTATGTACTGCCAAATCCTGTAAAAGACCGGTTATATATCCGGTGGGAATATCCGGGAGATTATGAGATTTATCTTTTTGATCTGAATGGTAAAGAGCTCTTAAATTCCAAAGTTACTTCACAAGAAGAGACAAGCTATAATTTGTCCAAATATGCATCAGCCATCTATCTATTGTTTGTAATAGACAGAGAAAAACAACTATCAAAACAAATTAAAATTATTAAAAAATAAAAACAAATAATCATGAAAAAACAAATTATCTTATTAGCAGTATTATTATTAAATAGTGTGATTTTTGCACAGACATTTGGCATAAATTACAAGGCATTGATTTCACAAAACGGAAATACATTGAGTAATCAGACCATTACATTGCAATTCTCTATCTTGGAAAATGGATCTACGGCCTATCAAGAAACACATACGGTCACAACAGATTCCAATGGAATTGTCAGTGTAATTATCGGTAACGGTTCCACGGCCGATGATTTTTCTTTACTGAATTGGAAGTTGTATACTTATTACTTAAATGTACAAATTGATACGGGAGATGGTAATGGTCTCCAAGATTTTGGGACAAACGAGTTACTGTATGTGCCTTATGCCAAATATGCCGATACAGCAGGAGCAGTTGATTTTTACGATTTGACCAATGTTCCACCCAATCTGGATACTGATACAACCGATGATGTACATCAATTAAATGATCTTTCGGATGCAAAGACATTGGGTTTTTCTGTTTATGTAGGAGCAAATTCCGGTATGAATGACAACGGAAATAATAACCAAAATACAGGTGTAGGCTATGAATCCTTACAAAACACTTCATCGGGTAGTGCGAATACCGGTATGGGATACCAAGTCTTAAATGCCAATACAACAGGAGAAGCAAATACCGCCATAGGCTACTCATCAATGTTACAAAACACCACCGGAAAAAACAATACGGCAAATGGGTATGCTGCATTGTTTAGCAATACCACCGGAGATAGTAACACGGCAATAGGTTACTCCTCAATGCTTTGGAATACTACGGGAAATTATAATACTGCTATCGGAGATAAGGCACTTTATTCCAACACAGAGGGAATTGAGAATACTGCTTCCGGCTATAAGGCACTTTATTCCAACACAACAGGACTTAGTAATACCGCCTACGGTGTTGCTGCCCTTTTATACAACACAATTGGATCTCATAATACCGCCACAGGCAGTAGTGCCCTTACTTCCAATACAACAGGATCTGATAATACAGCCACAGGCTATGGTGTCCTTTATTCCAACACAACAGGATATAATAATACCGCCTACGGTGTTGTTGCCCTTTCTTCCAACACAACTGGAATTGAGAATACTTCCATCGGCAAAAGCACCCTTCTTTCCAACACAACTGGAAATGCTAATACCGCTACCGGCTTTAGTGCCCTTTATTCCAACACAACGGCATCTAATAATACGGGTATAGGTTATATTTCATTGGAAAACAACACAAGCGGAGAATGGAATACGGCTGTGGGTTCCAATGCGTTGAATAAAAACAGTACGGGAAATCATAACAATGCAATAGGAGTTTCAGCTTTATATCATAATACTACCGGAGACAACAATAATGCAATGGGAGTACACGCTCTTTTCCACAACACTACCGGTTCCAATAATACGGCAATAGGTGATTATGCGTTGCAAGCCAGTACCACAACCGGCGATAATACAGCAGTAGGATACGCTGTGCTTAAAAATAATACTACCAGCGACGAAAATACCGGCATAGGAAGCGAAAGTTTAACTTCAAATACAGAAGGTTCCGGCAATACCGGCGTAGGTTACGGTGCTTTATATTATAATACCACAGGTGATGTTAATACTGCTGTAGGTGATGGAGCTTTGTTTGAAAATGTATCGGGAAATAGCAATACGGCATTGGGATTTAATGCTTTTTATTATGGAGGAAATTATTCCAACTCAACAGCCATAGGATGGAGTGCCTATGTTGACGCCAGTAACCAAGTTAGAATTGGAAGTAGTTCTGTAACCAGTATAGGCGGACAGGTTGGCTGGACCAGTTTATCAGACGGAAGGTTTAAAAAAGATGTACAAGAGAATATTCCTGGGCTGGAATTTATTACCAAATTAAGACCTGTTTCATATCATTTTGATATAGCTCAATTGGATAAAGCAAAGGGATTACCTGAAGATCTCAAAAAGAAAAGAGACAAATTCAATAGTAAAATCACCAAAATGCGATTTTCCGGTTTTATAGCACAAGAAGTGGAACAGACAGCCAAAAGTATAGGTTATGATTTTAGCGGTGTGGATGCACCTGCAAACAAAAAAGCTTTTTATGGTTTACGTTATGCGGAATTTGTAGTGCCTTTGGTTAAAGGTATGCAGGAGCAACAAGAAATTATTGAAAATCAAAATAAAAAGATACAAAAATTGGAACAAAAAAATAATGAATTGGAACAAAGATTGAGAAGGTTGGAAGAAAAAATTTTATAATAAACCCCTATTTTATTGGGTTTGTGTTGTTTTTTAAATGATGGGGTTATTCATAATGAGAATTTTGTTTTTTCATTAGATAACTCCATTTTTTTTAACCAAATTAAAACGGCATCTAGACAAATAATAGAAGCGAATTGCAGAAATATGGATTGTTAAAAAACTCTGAATTTCGCCATTTTTTTGGTATATTTGTGCCCAATTTATGTTCCTGCTTTGCAGACTATACCAAATTCCGATGAAACAATCTAATACCCATATAAATTCTGTCTTAATAACCGGTGGAGCCGGTTTTATCGGATCTCATGTAGTGCGTCATTTTGTCAATAATTATCCGGAATATCATATTTATAATCTAGATGCATTGACCTATGCGGGAAATTTAGAAAATTTGTCAGATGTTGATAAAGCCGATAATTATACCTTTATAAAAGGAGATATTAAGGAAGTTGCTTTTATCAATGAGCTGTTTGAATATCATAAATTTGATGCGGTTATTCACTTGGCGGCAGAAAGTCATGTAGATAGGTCTATTACGAATCCCAATGCATTTATTGAAACTAATGTGCTGGGAACTACCAATTTGTTAAATGCTTTTAAAAATATCTGGAAAGCTGATTTTGAAGGAAAACAATTCCTTCATATTTCTACTGACGAGGTGTATGGCTCTTTAGGTAAAACTGGACTGTTTCAAGAAACAACCCCTTACGATCCACAATCTCCTTACGCAGCTTCCAAAGCAGCATCAGATCAAATGGTCAGAGCGTATGCCAATACCTACGGATTACCCTATAAAATAACCAATTGTTCCAATAATTACGGTCCCAATCAATTTCCCGAAAAATTGATTCCTTTGTTTATCCACAACATCCAAAATAATAAACCCTTACCGGTTTATGGCGATGGAAAATATACCAGAGATTGGCTCTTTGTTACCGATCATGTAAAAGCCATTGATACGGTTTTTCACAAAGGAAAAATAGGTGAAACCTATAATATAGGAGGATGGAATGAATGGACCAATATTGATTTGATTCATTTGTTATGTGAATTGATGGATGAAAAATTGGAACAACCCCCTGGAACAGCAGCAAAACTCATCACTTTTGTAAAAGATCGTGCCGGACATGATAAACGCTATGCTATTGATGCTTCCAAGATTCAAAAAGAATTGAATTGGAAACCCGAAATGACCTTTAGAGAAGGATTATCCCTAACCCTTGATTGGTACTTAAATAACCCAAAATGGTTGGCAAATGTTACCTCGGGAGCCTATCAGGCTTATTATAAAAAAATGTATAAATAATCCTCAGAAATATATTTTTGATTATAGATGATAATGCCGTTTTATAGTTTTATAATAGATGCATCTAAATAGATAAATAAATGAATGTGCCTTTTTTGTAAATTCACCAACTCAAACAAAAGATAATGGCTATAATACCAATTCATCCGGATTTTCAGATTCAAGAGCAGCATTTTACAAACGTTTCTGAATTTTTGAATTATATACAATTGTATCACCCCGATGATTTTATCTTTTTACAACAATTTTTGGATAGTCGTACAGAAACAATTACCGTAAAAACTTCCGGTTCAACAGGTACACCCAAGACTATTTCTTTATCTAAAACAGCAATGCTTGCCAGTGCAGAAGCTACAGGAACTTTTTTTGATTTACCGGCAGGAACCCGTGCGCTATTATGCTTGTCGTCCGATTATATAGCAGGTAAAATGATGTGGGTTAGGGCCTTGCATTTAGGTTGGCATAGCATTGTGGTTCCTGTAGATAGTCATCCTATGCAACACACCAGTGACACATTTGATTTTGCTGCTATGGTTCCTTTGCAGGTGCAACAATCATTACCAGAGTTACATCGTATCAAAACGCTGATTATTGGCGGCGCCCCTATATCGTATGCACTGAAACAAGAATTGTTGCAAGTTTCTACACATTGTTATCAAACCTACGGAATGACCGAAACCATTACCCATATAGCCGTTAAAGAAATTTCAAATAATCCTTCAAAACAGTATTATAAAACCTTGCCTAATATTCAACTTTCTGTCGATGATAGAGGCTGTTTGCTAATAGATGCCCCATTATTAAACCCAGATCCAATTGTTACAAATGATATTGTAAAGCTAATTTCACCAAATACATTTGAGTGGTTGGGTCGTTATGATAATGTGATTAATAGTGGTGGAGTCAAACTTTTTCCGGAACAAATAGAAGCCTTGCTATCGCCGGTTTTTGATAAACCTTTTTTTATTGCTGCCTTACCGGATGTAAAATTAGGGCAAAAAGTTGTTTTAGTGATTGAATCAAAACAGCAGATTCCCGATCTTAATTTGCAGCTATTGGAAGTGCCTTTGACCCGCTATGAAAATCCTAAGGAAATTCGCTATCTTCCGTCTTTTGTCTATACAAAAAACAATAAAATCAACCGTAAAGAAACACTGAGCCTTTTGAGAAAATAATTATATAACATATTGCTATTATTTTTATAATAACTATAAGAATTATTTATACTTATATCAAATCAAAAGATGATTTTAACGGGTTTCTCTCTTTCTGACCGCTTATTTTTGTACTAGAAAATAAATAATAATTTAAATTTTATAGTATGAAAAACAGTATTGGATTAAATCAAGAACAATCAAAAAAAGTAGCCGGTAAACTCAATGATTTATTGGCAAATTATCAAGTGTTTTATCAAAACCTCAGAGGATTTCACTGGAATATCAAAGGCAAGAATTTCTTTGAATTGCATCTTAAGTTCGAAGAATTATATGATGATGCCGTGATCAAAGTAGATGAAATTGCCGAACGGATATTGACCTTAGGGGAAGTGCCTCTACACACTTTTGAGGATTATTTACAAAAATCGGAAATCAAATCGCATAAAGAAGATCGCGTTGATGCTGAAATTGTCAAAGTCATAGTGGCTAATTTTTCAACTCTAATTACTAAAGAGAGAGCCATTTTAGAAGAAGCGGCAGCAGCCGATGATGAAGGCACAGTGAGCCAAATGAGTGATTATATTACCGAAACTGAAAAAACACTTTGGATGTTACAAGCATATCTCGGTTAAGGAGTGAGAGCCGAAGAAAAAAGGGATAATCCTCTTAGGATCATCCCTTTTTTTAGGGCTGTTATTCTTTAGTCTTCCATATAGTCTTCAATAGGATTGCAACTACAAACCAAATGCCTGTCACCATAGGCATCATTCACACGGCGAACATAAGGCCAGAATTTGTTTTCCTTGATATAATCCAATGGAAAAGCAGCTTCTTGTCGGGAATAGGGGTAGTCCCATTCGTCGATAATGAGCATTTCTTGTGTATGAGGGGCATTTTTTATCACAGAATTCGGATTAACGAGGCTATGGGCATCTATTTCTTTTTTGATATTTGCCATTGCCGCGATAAAGCGGTCTAATTCTGCTTTATTTTCACTCTCGGTAGGTTCTATCATCAAGGTATCGTGTACGGGAAATGATACGGTGGGCGCATGGTAACCATAATCCATCAAGCGCTTGGCAATATCGATCACTTCAATACCTTTGGCTTTAAAACTTTTAAAATCCACAATCATTTCATGACCCACAAATCCCTTAGCACCGGTGTACAATACCGGATAATATTCACTTAATTTAGTACGGAGATAATTGGCGTTTAAGATGGCCACTTTAGTGCTGTTTGTCAAGCCTTCAGCCCCGAGCATTTTAATATAGGCATACGAAATAATGGTGACCAAAGCCGATCCCCAAGGAGCGGAAGCAACGGGTGAAATGGCTTTTTCACCACCGGTTTTTACAATTGGATTTCCGGGTAAAAACGGTGCTAATTCTTTGGTGCAACAAATAGGCCCAACACCGGGACCACCACCACCATGTGGAATACCAAAGGTTTTATGCAGATTCAAATGACAAATATCTGCTCCGATAATAGCCGGATTGGTCAAACCCACTTGCGCATTCATATTGGCACCATCCATATAGACCATACCGCCATTATCGTGTATAATTTGTGTTATTTGTTTGATGGCACTTTCAAAAACCCCGTGAGTAGAAGGATAGGTAACCATTAATGCGGCTAGATGATCGGCGTGTAATTGGGCTTTTTCTTCCAAATCTACGACATCAATATTTCCTTCATCGGTTGTTTTGGTAACCACTACTTTATAACCCGCCATAACGGCAGAAGCCGGATTGGTTCCGTGTGCCGATGCAGGAATTAAAACGATATTTCTATGGGATGCTCCAATAGATTTTTGGAAAGCTCTGATAACCATTAATCCTGAATACTCTCCTTGCGCCCCTGAATTGGGTTGTAAGGAAGTGGCAGCAAATCCGGTGATTTCATTCAGAGCTTCTTCCAATCCTTTTAGAGCGGCTTGATATCCCGCCGCCTGTTCAATAGGAACAAAGGGATGCACATCACCCCAACTATGCCAACTCAAAGGAATCATCGAGCTTGCGGAATTGAGCTTCATAGTACATGAACCTAGCGAAATCATCGAATGGTTTAAGGATAAATCCCTGTTTTCCAATTTTTTAATGTAACGCATCATCTCTGTTTCGGAGTGATACCGGTTAAAAACCTCGTGGGTCATAAACGATGAAGTACGTTTTAATGTACTTGGAATTGCTGTGGCTGTATCAAGACTTTCAATGGGTGTAAATTTCTTATTTTCAGTAATGGCTAGAATTTCCAAAATTTGATTGACATCTTGTAAGGTGGCTACTTCATTTAGGGAAATACTAATTGTTTGCGCATTGAGATACCAAAAATTCACTTCGTTTTTTTCAGCTTCTTCTTTTACTTTTGCGCTGTTTTTAACCGGAATTATCAACGTGTCAAAATAGAATTTGTTTTGTTGGACAATACCCATTTTAGCTAAACCGGAATCCAATGTTTTAGCCAATGCATGAATTTTGGAAGCAATGTATTGAATACCGTCAGGTCCGTGATAAACACCGTACATTCCTGCCATAACAGCGAGTAATACTTGAGCCGTACAGATATTTGAAGTTGCTTTTTCCCGTTTGATATGTTGTTCTCTGGTTTGTAATGCCATGCGCAGGGCTCTATTGCCGGCAGCATCTTCTGTGATACCGATTATTCTACCCGGGATATGTCTTTTATACGATTCTCTGGTAGAAAAATAAGCAGCGTGTGGTCCTCCATAAGACATAGGTATGCCAAAACGTTGTGTAGTACCTACTACTACGTCGGCTCCCCATTCACCGGGAGGTGTCAATAATGCCAAACTCATTAAATCGGCAGCAACCGTAACTTTAATATCCGATTTGTGGGCTTTTTCAACAAAATCGGTGTAGGAATAGATGCTACCATCTTTTGCGGGATATTGTAGGATTGCACCATAAAAACCGGATGAAAAATCGAATTGCGTATAATCGCCTATAACCAATTCTATTCCCAAGGGTTCCGAACGGGTTTCTAATACGGCAATAGTCTGTGGTAAAAGGCTATCGGATACAAAAAACTGATGAATACCTTCTTTTTTTTGTGCGCGACTACGAGTGTTATAAAGCATAATCATCGCCTCGGCGGCAGCTGTCCCTTCGTCTAGTAATGAGGCGTTGGTCAGTTCCATACCGGTAAGGTCGGAAATCATCGTTTGATAGTTGAGCAAGGCTTCCAAGCGTCCTTGAGAAATCTCAGCTTGATACGGTGTATAAGCAGTGTACCAACCCGGGTTTTCCAATATATTTCGTTGAATAACGGCCGGCATAATCGTAGGATGGTAGCCTAATCCAATATAGGTTTTATATTCTTTGTTTTGGGCTTCTAACTCAAGAATATGTGCCATATATTCTTGTTCACTCATAGCTTTTGGAAGCTTTAAGGCTTCTTTTTTGCGAATGTCGTCCGGAATGGTCAGGTTGATGAGTTCATCCATTGTGGAAACACCGCAAACTTGTAGCATTTCGGCTTGTTCATCAGATTGGGGTCCGATGTGTCTTATTTGAAATGAATCAGTATTCATATTATGATTGAATTTTAAACGCCAAATTTACAAAAATTCGGATTGTAAGAAGTTTTTATTTACCGAAAAAATACGCAAAAATATTATTGGTTTTATACTCGGGTAAATTGATAATTATATGTATTTTTACTTTGATGAAATTATTTCAGTTTTATATCAAATCAGATATTCATGTGAGTATGGCGGCTGCTAGTCTGGTGTGTATAACATCGTACTATTATGGCGATTCTATAGATTATCATGATGTTTTTTTTGTGTTCTTCAGTACTTTGTTTAGCTATAATTTTATCAGGGTGTTTGAAGGGGAGCGTTGTTATGTTTGTTTTCGTGCAATTTTTGACAAACAAGCGAACTATGTCCTATATTTATTGATTATTGCTTTGGCTGGAACCTTTTATTATGCGTCTTCTTTGGATTGGAGAGATTATCTGATTCTTTTTCCGGCCTTCTTACTGACTTTGGCTTATGTATTTCCTATTGTAAAATATCGGAATCAATGGGTATCTTTTAGGGATTATCCCAACCTAAAACTAGTGAGTATTGCAGTATCTTGGGCAATTGTCAGTGTGCTATTTCCACTGTCACATCATCTTAATGACGTTGGAGTGTGGTATTTGTTTGTCCAACGCCTGTTTTTGGTCATTGCTTTGGCGATTCCTTTTGATATACGCGATCTTAATAAGGATGCTGTGAATCTGCGTACCTTGCCTCAGCAGATAGGAGTAACTAAAACTATTGCTTTGGGCATTGGTTCCTTATTGGTTTTTATTGTTTTGACTTTCATTTATAAGCATTATGACGGCACAACTCTATTGTCAGATGGGTTAGTATTTCTAGTTACGCTAGTTTTTTTGATTTTTTCCAAACCCGGACAGTCCAAATATTACGCGTCTTTTTGGGTAGAAAGTATTCCTGTCTTTTGGCTTATTTTTTTGTGGACTATTCTTAGCCTTGTAAAATGAAAGTGGGCAATAAAAACAGGTGAATTATCGGGCGTCTATTTGATTAATAGTACTCCTAATCTGAACCAGATTATTGAGTAAAGCTTCTAAATAATCCAATTTTAACATATTCGCTCCATCCGATTTTGCGATACTCGGGTCGTAGTGTGTTTCCAGAAAAATACCATCTACCCCAACGGCAATTCCTGCACGGGCAATGGTTTCAATCAATTCCGGTTTACCACCGGTCACACCGCTGCTTTGGTTGGGTTGTTGAAGGGAATGGGTAATGTCTAAAACAGTAGGAGCATAGCCTTGCATTTCGGGTATTCCTCTAAAATCTACCAACATATCTTGATATCCATACATGGTTCCGCGTTCTGTAATAAACACTTGTGTATTGCCACTTTGCACAACTTTGTCGACCGCATATTTCATAGCCGATGGACTCATAAACTGTCCTTTTTTGATACTGATGGTTTTACCGGTTTTGGCAGCGGCTACCAACAAATCAGTTTGACGTGCTAAAAAAGCCGGTATTTGTAATAAATCCACATATTGTGCAGCCATCGTCGCATCTGTTTCTTTGTGAATATCTGTAATGGTGGGTATATCAAATTCCTTTCCGACTTTTGCCAATATTTTCAGTGCTTTTTCATCGCCAATTCCTGTAAAACTGTCCAATCTGGAACGATTGGCTTTTTTAAAACTTCCTTTGAAAATATAAGGAATGGCCAGTTTATCGGTGATTGTTACAATTTTTTCAGCAATACGCAGCGCCATATCTTCTCCTTCAATGGCACAGGGACCTGCCAGCAAAAAGAAATTTCCGGATTGTGTATGTTTTATTTTAGGAATTAAATCTAAGTTCATCGTAAAGGTATTTGTGCAAAAGTACTTAAAAAATGTAAGAGAATAATGACCGGATTAATCTGTTGTTAGGATGTTTTTGTTTTTAATAAGGGGATATTGTTTTAAAAACAATAAATTTGTTTTTTTAAAAGAGGTGCGAAATTAGCGATAAAAAATTACATATTGTCTCGTTTGATATTCCATATCCACCCAATTACGGGGGCGCTATTGACGTGTATTATAAATTGGAAGCATTGGCAAAATCAGGGGTGGAAATTACGCTACATTGTTTTGAACACAGGAGAAAACGCCAAGAGATATTAGAAAAAGTTTGTAAGAAAGTGTATTACTATCCGCGCAATTCTGTCGTGAAAAGTGTATGCGCTGTGCTGCCTTTTATTGTGACTTCCAGAGCTAACAGCGAATTGATAGCCCGTTTGCAGGAAGACAAGTATCCCATTCTTTTTGAAGGGATTCATACGACTTTCCCACTTTTAACAACCGATTTGTCCGATAGAATTACTTTGGTCAGAATGCATAATATTGAACATGATTATTATAACGGATTAGCAAAAAGTGAACGGAATCTTTTTAAAAAAATATTTTTTAAGCTTGAAGCAAAAAAATTAAAATATTACGAAAAACACCTATCCAAATCAGATTATATATTGGCTATTTCGCCTGCTGAAACAGCATATTATCAAGCATTATTCGGTGAGAAAGTCGTTTTTATACCGCCATTTCACGAAAATACTCAGGTAGCCGCTTTGAGTCAAAAAGGAGATTTTACCTTTTACCACGGTGATTTGAGCATTTCGGATAATTATCAGGCGGTTCTTTTTTTAATGGATATTTTTAAAGATATGGCGTATCCATTGGTTATTGGAGGTAGTTTTTTTCCTAAGAAACTACAAGATAAAATCGAGGCAATTCCGCAAGTTAGTTGGCTTGATATTTCGGATAATGCTGTGTTGAAAGAAGCTTTTTCCAAGGCGCATATCAATGTGCTCCTTTCTTTCCAAAAAACAGGGATTAAGCTAAAATTGATCAATGCTTTGTATCAAAGCCGGTTTGTCTTGGGTAACCACGCCATACTGGATGCTACCGGATTGGAAAATTTAGCGACACTTGCCGACACTAAAACAGAAATTCGTCACGAAATACAGAAAATTATTCAAACCGATTATACAGCAGATCATATCCAAGCCAAAGAAAAAAGTTTAGCACCCTTTCAGGTCAAGCTTAACGCCGCGAAAATAATAGAATTACTGTAAAGGTCTTTGTTTTTGGACTACAGCAAATAGTTTTCCACCTTCACATTTTAAGGTAGGATGTTGGTGTTTTAAAATTAAGGAATAATCATGTGTTGCCATCAAAACAGAAGTGCCGGTGTTGTGAATGTTTTCCAATACATCCATTACTTCTAAAGAGGTTCTGGGGTCTAGATTTCCGGTAGGCTCGTCTGCCAAAATCAACTCAGGATTGTTCAATAAAGCACGGGCAATAGCCAGTCGTTGTTGTTCCCCGCCGGATAACTCAAAAGGCATTTTAAAGCCTTTGCTTTTTAAACCTACTTGATTCAGGACAAACTCGATTTGTTTATCTATTTTCTCTTTATCTTTCCATCCGGTTGCTTTTAGAACAAAAAGCAAATTATCCTTTACACTGCGGTCATTTAAGAGTTTAAAATCTTGAAATACAATTCCTATTTTCCGGCGTAAATACGGAATATCTTTGTCTTTGAGATTCTTTAAATTAAACCCGACAATAGAACCTTTTCCTTTTTCCAATGGCAAATCACCATAGAGCGTTTTCATCAAACTACTTTTGCCACTGCCGGTTTTACCGATAAGATAATAGAACTCTCCTTGATTCACTTGCAAGTTGACATCGGAAAGCACCAAATTATCCCTTTGGAAAATAGAGACTTCTTCTAAACGTAAAATAGCTTGAGACATATACTAAATAGATTTTGTACAAAAGTAAGTTTTTTTAATAAAACGAAAAAAATACACTAAAGAAACCATCCGGAGTCTTGTAATACGACAATGTGGATAGGAGATATTACAAAGACAAGTAAATAATTCTATTTTTTATTCAGGAAACGATGTGATAGGCAATTTTATGACAAATTATCGTTTTATACAAGTAAGATTTTTTAAATTTGAAGTTTTGCAAGAATCTGTAACAGACATTAAATTTACCATATAAAAATGATTAAAAAACTCATATTTATTACGCTGATAATAGGGCAGTTTTATCGAATATCAGCACAAGAAACAGCTGTTTACACCAATGATCTCAGTAAGTATTATCACGCGTTGGAGCTGTATCATAACAAAGCTTATGTAGCTGCGCAACAAGCTTTTAAAAAAGTGAGAGAACAATTTGAACAAGCATCGGAAATGCGTGCCAATTGCGATTATTATGCCGCCAATTGTGCGGTGCGTTTGGGACAACAAAACGCCGATGAACTGATGCAAGATTTTGTAGATAAGTACCCAAACAGTACCAAACGAAATGATGCTTTTATGGAAGTGGCCGGTTACTATTATGACAATGGTAAATATGCCTACGCATTGAAATGGTTAAAAAAAGTAAAATAT
>CAYNFJ010000053.1:0-3168 GCA_964396505.1 uncultured Polaribacter sp.
GACCAAAAAGTTGCAAAATCGTCTCCGTATTTTGTTTTATGCAATTGATAATCCGTTACAACTTCTTTCAGCTCATTTCCAATATTGATAAATACCGAAACAGATTGTAGTACAATCAAAAGTGAAAGAAAAGAAGTGATTAGTAATTTCATATTGCGAAAATAATAATTGTATTTAATAGTTAATTAAAAAAAGAATAGATTGTGCTTATTTAACAATAAGATTAACATATTATCTAAAATAGAATAGTGCTACTGTGATTGTATTCCAAGTAATGCGAGTTTCTTGAAATAGTATGTTTACAAATTGTAAATATGGAATATAAAATCTAGCTTTTATTTTTATTCTTTCTATATTCCATATCTTTTATCAACATTCGCAATTCTCCATATCCATAGGTGTCTCCAACTTTATTTTTCAAATCTGAAAGCCCGTCAAATTGTAGGGTATTTACTAATTTAAGGAGCTTTTTATACCTTTTTTTAGGCATTAATTCCGTAATACTGATTTCTCCTGTACTGATAAATTCGGATAAATGTCCTTCAATGGTTGTTTGGGCAAAACCTCTTTGTGTGGCAATTTCTACAATATTTAAACCGCTTTTAAACAATCGTAAGGATTCTTTTTGAGAACTTCCTTTTTCGGTTTTGGGTTTATCCGGTTTGACTTCTCTGGGCGAAAGCTTATTTTTATCGACATATTCTTGAATAACTTCCAATATTTCTTCACCAAATTTTTTGACTCGTATTTTTCCCATACCGTTAATAGCTCTGAGTTGTTTGGGGGTTATTGGGAAATATCGGCACATTTCGTACAAGCTTTGTTGGGTGAATACTTGAAAAGGAGGAATTTGTTCACTATGAGCAATGATACTTCTTAAATCACGCAATTGTTCAAAGAGTTCCGGGTGTGCTGTGGTATCTACATATTCTTTCTTTTTAACGGGTTTCTGACTGTTTTCCAGCACTGCATTTGCTCGTATTTTCAGGTATTTTTGCGTGCTGAAACCATCGGTTAAACCTTGCAAACAATACAATTTATAGGCGATTAATTCTTCGATGCTTTGTAGTGTTTTAGTAAAATCGGAATGGATGGTTTTATTATCGGTTGAAAAAGTGAGGCTATCCAAAGGTTTTTGTATGTTATCTTTGGTATAGGTTATAAAGTAATCTATGGCTTTTTTAAGACGTTTTTGGATAAGAGGACTGTCTTCAGGATTGTCTATTTCCCGAGTGAGGTCTTGGATTTGTTTTTTAAATCCATTGGCTATTTTAAGCAATGGAACGATTCCTTTATCTTGTATCAAGCTTAGGGGTTCTATGATGGTTCCCTGTAAGATACTTTTATTTTTATAATAAATATCCGTCAGGCGCTTTATAGGATATAAAAAAGAGCGATAATTAAACAATTCTTCCATCAGGCTGAGCTGATAGGCTTTTTTGGAATCTTCCAGATCTTTACCGTCAGGCTCATTTTCGGCGATGTAATCGGTAAAAGAAGCGACACGTTTATCATGGATAAGGCTTTGAGATCCGATGCGCGTTTTTAATACAATGCCTTCTAGTGTTCTACAACGACTGAGTGCCACATAGGTTTGCCCGTGCGCAAAAGAGGCTTCAGCATCAATTATGGCGTTGTCAAAGGTAAGCCCTTGACTTTTATGAATGGTAATTGCCCAAGCCAATCGCAAGGGGATTTGCGCAAAAGAACCCCGGATATCTTCTTTTATTTCTTTGGTTTCCGGATGAATACTATAACTTACATTTTCCCATATTTCAGGACTTACACTGATGGTAGATGCATCTTCGGGACATTGTACTATTACTTCTTTGCTATCCAAATGGATTACAGTTCCTATTTTACCGTTAAAATAGCGTTTTTCATACGAGCTGTCATTCTTGATAAACATGACTTGTGCTCCTACTTTTAGTTCCAATTTTTCACTTGTAGGATACGCATATTCACTGAATTTGCCACTAATGCTGGCTTTGTAAAAATAAGATTTGGATTTAATTTTTTCCAGTTCTATTTCATTGATTCTATCGGCTCTGTTGTTATGAGTTGTCAGGGTAATATAGGTGGTGTCTTTTTCCGGAACAAAATCGGGCTGATAGCGTTCGTTGAGCGCTTTGATAGATTTTTCCGATAGATTTTGATTTCTGATTTCATTGAGGATTTTAATAAAATCTTTATTGGCTTGGCGGTAAATATGAGTCAATTCAATACTGATAGTTTGTGCTTCTATAAAGGATTTGCTACTAAAGAAATAAGGAGTGTCATAATGGGCTTGTAACAATTCCCAATCTTGAGGTTTTACAACAGGAGCCAGCTGTTGCACGTCACCTATCATCAATACTTGTACCCCGCCAAATACTTTCTCCCTATCTTTATAACGTCTTAAGACTTGGTCAATAGCATCCAGCAAATCGGCACGAACCATACTGATCTCATCTATGATGAGCAAGTCAAGGGATTTGATAATGTCAATTTTTTTCCGGTTGAACTTCATTCGGTAAGATCCTTTTTCGCGATGATGAGCTACGCCGGGAATCAAAGGGCCAAACGGCATTTGAAAAAAGGAATGAATGGTCACGCCCTTTGCATTGATAGCAGCCACACCGGTGGGCGCTACGACAATCAGGCGTTTGAAAAGCTCATTTTTAATCCGGTGTAGAAAGGTGGTTTTTCCGGTTCCTGCATTGCCGGTCAAAAAAATATTTCTGTTCGTGTTTTCTACAAAATTCCAAGCTAAATCCAGCATAGGATTTGAAGTTCCGGTCTTCTTTTTTTTCATTTCATTCGGTTTTAACAAAGGTACTAAATATTCTTAGCTTTTTAGTTGTATATCCAGCCACCCGATGTGCCGGTATCATAAAAAGGAATTTGTTTTTTTAGGCAGGTGTTTGCCCATCGTTTTACATAACTCTTATAATTAGACCCGTCGGCAATAACCCATTTGGGTTTTTGGGTCAACAAGAGGCGTTCCATATTAATTTTGGGAGATTGACGTAGTAAGATAATATCCGGATGAATCTGTATATTTTGATAAATACCCAGACTATCTACTATCATAATTCTGGAAGAATTGTAGGATAGTATATTCGGAAATTCGTGACTATCAGTGCTGTTTTTAATGTGATTGGCAGTTATGTATTGTTGTATAAATGG
>CAYNFJ010000053.1:3268-15192 GCA_964396505.1 uncultured Polaribacter sp.
AAAAGTAGCATTGCAAAAGAAAAAGAGATGTTTGTAAATAAAAATTCTTTATGAGATGCTACCCATCGGATAAAATTATTCAGTAGGTGTAATACCCAATTGTAGCTATAGACCAGTATATCCGGCACTTTTACCGTTATTGCCAATAGGACGACGATAATACCCACTATCATAATAATTCCTAAAAAAGGAATGATGACAAGATTGGAAATAAAGAATAAACCCGGAAATTGGTGAAAATAATAGAGGCTTAAGGGTAGGGTAGCTAGGGTAGCTGCCAGAGAAACACTGAAGAGTTGTTTTATTTTTTTGAATATATAGCCACCGGTATCCGGAAATAGATTTTCAATTTTGGAGTGTAAGAGTAAAATACCCAGCACTGCGGCATAGCTCATCTGAAAACCTACATCCCAAAGAAAATTGGGATTGATTAAAACCAAAAAGAAAAAAGAACTGATCAGGGCATATAAAATGCTGTTTGCTCTGGTTTTTAGATTGATTCCGATGGCAATAAAACTAAACATACTGACCGCTCGTACTACTGAACCACTTAATCCTGTCAAAAATGCAAAACCGAAGAGCAACAAAATGCTAAGGATTGTTTTTATCCAAAAGCCTTTTGGTACCGACTCCAAGGGTTTTAACAGCAGATTAATCAAAAGAAACAGAATCCCGACGTGTAATCCCGAAACCGCCAAGATATGGATAGCACCCGCTTCGGCATAACTCGATACTAATGCTTTGGATATGGATTGGCGCTGTCCTAGAATCAATGCCTTGATAATTCCCAATTCTTCTTTGCCAAAAGGGTATTTTTCCAATTTGTTTAGGATATTTTCGCGCACTTGTCCGGCTAGAATTACCGGATTCAAACTTCTTGGATAATTTATTTTTTTTAAGGAGGTATAAGGGCTGTTGATCTGATATAAAATTCCTTTGTTTTTCAGATAATTCCGGTAATCAAAGGTGTTGGGATTTCGAGCTTTTGCCGGTTTTTGTAAAGCCGTTTTACAATAATAAACATCGCCCGGTTGAATCCTAAAATGCTGTGTGCTGTCCTTGGCAATATGAACCAATATTTTTCCCGAACATTTGTTAGAATCTATTTGCAATACCCGGGCATCATACTTGTAATAATAGGTGTTCTCTTTTTGTTTTTTAGTTATTTGAAATAAAAGCTGATTGGTCTTTTGCACTCGATGCATATAATGCTTCTGCTGGTAAATCGGGTTGTGTAGATTGAAATTGATCCATCCGATAAGGAGCATTGATAATCCGGAAATCCACGTAAAAAGACCCTGAGGTCTGTAATGAGTTCTACTAATTAGGTAAACGCCTAGTAATAAAGCCAATAAGAAGCCCAATAGTAGAAACAGCGTATTAGTGGGTAAATCAATATTTTTTCCCAATAAAGTACCGATAACCAATAATAACGCCAGTTGTAAAGGGATGTAACGGGTAATTTTTTTCATAGCAGGACAAAGTTAGTTATTTTTTGGAAATTTCAAAAAATGAACTTAAAAAAACTGATTGAAGAAGCCTTTGAGATGAGTTTGAATTAGCCTTTCGTGTTGAATTTTTTAGTCAGGGAGTTCCTATGCGGAAAGCGGGAATAAATAAAAAATGAATTTTTTTTATGTGAGTTGTTTATAAAGGAATAGACTATTGGTTTTTATCCCTTATTTTTAATCTGTTCTACAATGATTTCAGCAACCCTTTGTGATGCTCCTTTGCCGCCCAGTTTTTCTTCTAATGAGAGGTAATTTTCAAAAATCGCTTTTCTTTTACTTGAAGATAGGATGGTTTTTAATTCTTTTTGCAAGGTGGTTTCGGTCAACTCATATTGTAGTAATTCACTGACAATAGGAGCATTGGCAACCAAATTGACCAATGAAAAATATTTTAAATCCTTTGAAACAAAAATTTTCCCGATAAAATAAGTAAAAGCACTGGTACTGTAGCAAACCACTTGTGGTACTTTAAACAGAGCGGTTTCTAGGGTAGCGGTTCCGGAAGTTACTATTGCCGCATAAGCTATGGACAATAAATCATAGGTTCTATCCGGAATAAAAGCGATAGCATGGTTGGGTATAAGGGTTTGGTAATAATCGTATGTTCTGTTGGGCGCCCCGGCTATCACAAATTGATAATCGCTAAAGTGTGTACGCATGGCTGCCATAACCGGTAGCATTTTTGTGATTTCTTGTGAGCGACTTCCGGGTAGTAGCGCAATAATGGGTTTATTGCCCAATTCATATTTTTTTCGAAATTTTTGTTCATCGATAGGAGGTCTTTTACTAATCACATCTTGCAATGGATTCCCGACATAATGAACCGGATACTGATGTTTTTTTTCAAAAAAGTCTTTTTCAAAAGGGAAAATAACATAGAGTGCATCAATGTATTTTTTTAACTTTTCCACCCTTTTTTCATTCCAAGCCCACAGTTTGGGTGCAATGTAAAAATGAGTCGGAATTCCAATACTTTTGGCAAATGGAGCAATGCGCAGATTAAAACCCGAATAATCTACCATAATCAATACATCGGGTTGGTAGTCGGCGAGGTCTTTTTTGCATTTTTTTACATATTTGGAAAGTGTGGTAATATTCTTCAGCACTTCCCATATTCCCATAAAAGCAAGCTCTTGATAATGTGTAACTCTGGTCCCACCGACCGCTTGCATCAAATCGCCACCCCAAAAACGAAAGGTAGCGTTGGGATCTTTTTGTTTCAATGCTTTCATCAGATTGGAGGCGTGTAAGTCTCCTGAGGCTTCTCCGGCTATGAGGTAATACTTCATCAATACAGGGTTTGTTGAATCTTAAAAGAATTTAAATCCCAAAACGAGGATGGCAACAAGAATAACTCCAATCAGGACGCCCCGCGCTTTGGCATCTTCTCTACGTCTGATAAAGACAAAAAACAGCAATAAATTAGGAATTGCTCCCAAGGATAATATGGCACTTTGATTGTGTGTTTCCAGCATCCATTTCCAAGAAGCTTCAAAGCCCTCTTGCATAATATATTCCAAATAGATATAACAACCCGCAATGGTTGTTAAAATACTGATAATGAATCCAATAAATATTTTTTTATACATACGTTTTCTCTTATAAATCCCAATTATTCAAATCATCGATAAAATGATGAGCCGTCATATCAAATTGTACCGGAACGATGGAGATATAGTCATTTTCCAATGCCCATTCATCGGTGTCTTCTCCGTTGTCCATATTGACAAATTTTCCGGTTAACCAATAATATTCCCGTCCGTGAGGATTGATTCTTTTGTCAAATTCTTCTACCCAGTTTGCCATAGCTTGACGAGCAATTTTTATTCCCTTGAACTTTTTATCTTTGGTTTTAGGAATATTTACATTCAGCACAACCCCTTTGGGTAATCCTTTGTCCAATACATTCCTTGCAATCTGTTGAATAGCTTCTTTAAGATGTGAAAATTCTGCATTCCAAGAATAATCCAACAGAGAAAAACCGATAGCCGGAATCCCTTCAATACCGGCTTCAACAGCGGCACTCATAGTTCCCGAGTAAATGACATTGATAGAAGAATTGGATCCGTGATTGATTCCCGAAACACACAAATCGGGTTTTTTGTTGAGCAATTCATTGACCGCCAACTTGACACAATCTGCCGGTGTACCACTGCAAGAATATTCTATCTGAGGGCCATTGTCTATATTGACAGGTTCTACAAATAAGGTGTTATTGACTGTAATAGCGTGTCCCATAGCACTTTGCGGACTGTCCGGTGCTACGACAACCACATCGCCTATTTCATTCATAGCTTCGATTAAATGACGAATGCCGGGTGCTGTAATGCCATCGTCATTGGTGATTAGTATTAAAGGTTTTTTGCTCATACGATATATAAATATAGAGACTCCAAAGCTATCAAAAAAATATGTATATCTATATAATTATGCCTCTTATTCCGGATTTAAGCCAAAATATTTCATAAAATTTGCAATTAATAAAAAAATGGCACTATTTTAGCTTTTTACAAATCATCTTAATGAAAAAACTCATTCTATTTATGAAACGTAATTATAAAATTATCCTTCCAATTCTTATATTGGCAGGAGCACTGCTCAGTTTTAACTATACCAACCGGCACAATCCCGATACCGATAAAGCACTCATTCAGGTCTTGCGTATGATATTGACTCAGGGGCATTATCATCCGGTGGCAATTGATGATGCGTTTTCAGAAGGAGTTTTTACCAATTATTTGGAAACCTTGGATCCGACAAAGCACTATTTTTTGCAATCGGATATACAAGAATTTTCACGTTATAAAGACAGTATTGATGATCAAATAATGGATGACAATCTAGCTTTCTTCTATGTTGTGTATGATCGATACTTACAACGCTTAAAAGAATCGGAAGCCATTTATAAAGAAATTTTAAGCAAAGACTTACCCATTGATAAAGCAGAAACCTATTCGGTAGATTATAAAAAAGCCTCCTTTCCCAAAGATAAAAATGAACTTAGAAAAGTATGGGAAAAACAGCTAAAAATGCGTTATTTAGGGCGTTTATACGATAAAGAAACGGCTGAAAAAGATCAAGTAAAAACCGACAGCACCTATCAAGCCAAGTCTTTTGAGAAGCTTAAAGAAGAAGCCCTTCAAAAAACACGTGAAAATATGGACGATTTGTATGAGCGTCTTAATGAATTGGATCAAGAGGATTGGTTTACGTATTATATCAATAGTATCACGGCACAGTTTGGTCCCCATACCAGTTATTTGAGTCCTAAAAACAAAAAACGCTTTGATATTACTATGGCGGGAAAACTGGAGGGTATTGGCGCAAGATTGATGAAAGAAGGGGAATATACCAAGGTGAGTGAATTGATTTCCGGAGGTCCTGCTTGGCGTGCCGGTGAATTAGAGGTAGGCGATTTGATACTTAAGGTGGCGCAAGGAGACGCCGAACCGGTAGATATTGTAGGGATGCGACTGGACGATGCCATTGAGTTTATCAAAGGAAAAAAAGGTACAGAAGTCCGTTTAACGCTTAAAAAAGTAGATGGAACCATTCAGACCATTTCCATTATAAGAGATGTAGTAGAGCTAGATGAAACCTTTGTAAAATCAGCTATTGTAGAAAAGGATGGAAAAAAATACGGTTTTATCTATTTGCCGAAATTTTACATCGATTTTGACCATCGTAATGCCCGAAATTCAGCTACTGATATGGCATTGGAATTGAACCGGTTAAAAAAAGAAGGGGTGCGTGGCATTCTGATTGATTTACGAAATAACGGGGGCGGTTCCTTAAAAACAGCGATAGATATTGCCGGCTTATTTATAGATGAAGGACCGGTGGTACAGGTTAAATACAGAGGGGAAAAAGCCCGTGTACGGGAAGATGATGAACCCGGATTGCAATGGGATGGACCTATGGTTGTTTTGGTCAACGAGCTATCGGCATCGGCTTCTGAAATTTTTGCGGCAGCTATGCAAGATTATAAAAGAGCAGTTATTATTGGTGGAAAACAAACCTTTGGTAAAGGTACAGTTCAGAATTTTTATACCCTCAATGATTATGTAAATACAGATGCAGATTTGGGCTTTTTAAAGATGACAATTCAAAAATTTTATCGTATTAACGGTGGTTCTACCCAACTACGAGGAGTAACTCCCGATGTAATTGTCCCGACTCGATATACCTATTTGGATATCGGTGAACGGGATTATGATAATCCGATGCCTTGGGACCGGATTAAACCGGCGCATTATGATACGTGGGATGCTTATACGAATTATGAGAAGGTTATCGATGCCAGTAAACAACGAATTTCTGAGAATCCTACTTTTAATTTAATTGAACAAAATGCCAAATGGTTACAAGAAGCACAAGAGGATAAAACCATTTATTTGGATTATAAAGCCTTTAAGCAAGATATTGAATCTCATGACCAAGCCGCCAAACAATTTGAAGCCATAGATGAATACAAGAGTCATCTAAACTTTACCTCACCACATTATGAGATTCCTTTGATGGAAGCGGACAGTGTATTGGCACAGAAAAGAGCTCGCTGGCATACCGATTTATCCAAGGATATATATGTAGATGAAGGACTCCATGTGTTGGAAGAATTACAGGTAAAACCTGCCCAAGATGTGGTAAGACATTAAGGATGTAAGATTCTATCTAAGAAACCGGATTTATTACGCCTTGAAACCGGTAGTTTTTTTCCGTTTTCCAGCACGACAAATCCACCATCATTTTTATTGTATTTTGCGATAAAATTAAGATTGACTAAGTAGGATTGATGGATTCTGTAAAAGTGCGTTTCGGTCAGAAATGAGTCATATTCTTTGATGGTTTTAGAAACCAAAATTTGTTTAGTAGGGGTAAAAAAAGTAGTGTAATTACCGGAAGCTTCGCAATAGATAAGATCTTTTATATTGAGGAGTTCTACTCCTTCGGAAGTGGCTAAAGCTAATTTTTTCAGATGATTTCTGTTTTCAATCAGGCTTTTAAGTCGAAAGCTTAAATTTTTTAATTTCATTTCACTTTCAAATTTACTAATGGCTTGTACCAATTCTTCCGGCAACACAGGTTTTAACAAGTAATCTATCGCACTGCATTTAAAAGCTTTGACGGCATATTCATTATGGGCGGTTACAAAGATCACTCCAAATGAAAAATGTTGAAATTTTTCAAGTAGATCAAATCCGGTTCCATCTTTCATATCAATGTCTAGAAAAACCAATTCGGGTTGCATGGTTTCAATTAATTCTTTTCCGGAAACAACTCCTTCAGCCTCCCCGACTATGTCAACTTTATGGCAGTATTTATCCAGCGCATTTTTCAGTGTTTTGCGTCCTTTGGACTCATCGTCAATTAGTACGGCTCGTATCATAGTATGTAGGGCATTTCAATGGTTATAAGGGTTCCGTTATCATCAGATTCAAAAATAATAGGGTAATTATGCCCGCTAATCTTTGTATAATTTTTTAATCTTTTTTTTGTGAGATCCAAGGACATAGATTGGTGTAAATTTTTATTTGATTTACTTTTTTTCTGAGCTTTTTCTATTCCCATTCCATTATCTTGAACGGTACATTGTACGATACCAAATTCGTCTTCGTTGTTGTTGATTGTTTGCATTATTGAATAATTAATGGCAATAGAACCATGTCTATTGATATTAGAAACACCATGTTTGACTGCATTTTCGGCAAAAGGTTGAATCAGTAATGGAGGAATCATAATATTTTTGCAAGCCGGTTCGTACTCAATCGTATAATCAAATGAATCATCATGGCGAATTTGTTCCAGTTGTAAGTAATTATCCAAAGCACTTACATCTTCAGGAAAAGGGACAAATTCTTTACGAGAATTTTCTAAAATCAAACGCATCAATCTAGAGAATTTGGCTAAATAATTGGCTGCTTGATCGGTGTCTTTATCAGCAATATAGCTTTGTATGGAGTTCAAAGCATTGAAAATAAAATGAGGATTCATTTGGTTGTTCAACACCTTTTGTTCCAGTTCCAACTTATTCTTTTTTATAAGATTATGTTCGTTAAGCCGTTTGAATTCATTGGATTTTTTTACAAAGTACAACAGCCCTAATAAGAGTGCAATGGTAGCTGCTAGAGCGATACCCAATTGTTTTTGTTTACTGATTTGAACGTCTTTTTTATGGAGTTTGAGTTGTTGAATTTGAATCTCTTTTTCTTTTTGAGAAAGGTCAAATTTGGAATTAATTTCACGTACCATTTTACGTCTTTCTATATTATAGACACTATCCTTGGCTTCTAACAAAAGTGGCAAATAAGTCAAAGCCTCTTTCTCTTTATGTAATTTAGTAAGACTATTTATGATTCCTTCCAATGCTTGGGGACTTTTTTGATCAACACCCGTTTTTTGGATGTTGGCAAGGCTTTTTTTATAATGACTTGAAGCTAGTTTAAAATTCCCATTTTGATAAGCAATTTTTCCTAAATATAAGTGTGTTTCTGCCAGGCCTCCAATATCTCTAGCTTTGGAAAATTCAGTCAGAGCTTTGGAATAATAATCATTCGCTTGCCTATATTTTTTTTCTACAAAGGCTATTTTTCCGAGCTTTGTCAAGACAATAGCATGTTTTCTGTTAAATTGATGTTTTTTAGAGTCTGCCAATACTTGTTGGAGTAAAGTTTTAGCTTCAGGTATTCTTTTTAAATTTTCATAACAAATAGCTATATTGAGATTGGTTGTTAGCAAGCCAAGCTTATTAGCGGTTTTTTCAAATATTTGTTTGGCTTTTTCAAAATAATTTAGGGCTTTTTGATAATCTTCCATAGCAATATGTAAGGTACCGATGGCACCATAAGTCATTCCTTGGTATAGAATCTTGTTTTTCTGTTTATAAATGGGTAATGCTTTTAGAAAATTCTGTATAGCTAAATCGTACTTGTGTTGTGCCCCAAGAATATTGGCCACATTACTGTAGTTGATAGCCATTTGCAAAGAGTCTTGTAGGTCTTTAGAGATTCTAAAGCTTTTTTGGTAATAATATAGAGCAGAATCCATACGGGATCTTTTGTATTGAATTACGCCCAATTGATTGAATATATCACTTTCCCATTTTTTATGATTGAGTTTTTGAACGGCTGTAAGAGCAGTTTTAAAATATTTTTCAGATTGGTCGGTATGGGTGTACAATTGTTGTTTCCCAAGAGTAATCAAAGCCTGAACCCGTTGTTCCGGATCAGATGAATGCACAAGCTTTTGAAGGCTATCTGTGTTTTGTGTAAAACCAAAATAGGCATCAAAAAAGAGTGCTATGAAAATAAGTAAAATCTTTTTCATCATCTTCAAAAATATAAAAATATAGGAACAATCCAATAATTACCCCTCTTTTTTACCAAATATTCATTGTGTACTACCTAATAATAAATAGCTGTTTTAATTGTAATCTGTTGCTTATAGCTTCGCCTTGAATCTTTAAAAACTATTACGATGAAAAATTTTTACACTATCTTTTTTGTGCTTTTAATAAGTACTATCGGTTATACACAAGTTGTCAATATTCCGGATGTTAATTTTAGAAATTATTTAATTTTAAACTTTAACATTAACACCAACCATGATAATGATATTCAAGTATCAGAGGCCAATAGTTATGCCAGTACACTAAACGTGTCCGGTTTAAATATTTCAGACCTAACAGGGATTGAGTATTTTATTAACATTCCCACTTTAAACTGTTCCAGTAACAATCTAACAACACTGAGTTTAGTCAATAATACCGCACTAACTTCATTGATTTGTTTCAGTAATCAACTGACAAGTTTAGATATTACCTACAATAATTTATTAAATAATCTGAGTGTTGGAGACAATAATCTAACCAATTTAAATACGGTAAATAAAACAAACCTTGAAACTTTAAATTGTAGTGATAATAGTATAAGTAGTTTAGATCTTTCGGACAATATCAACTTACAAAGTTTAACCTGTAGAAATACAAATCTATCCAATCTTGATCTTTCTGTCAATACCGCATTAACCTTTTTAAATTGTAGCAATAACAGTTTTACAAGTTTAGATTTATCTAGTAACACGGCTTTAACTGATTTGCGTTGTGACAATAATAGTTTAGTGCAGATTGATTTGTCGTATAATCCCGCCTTAGATTTATTGTATTGTGATAATAACAACTTACTGAATATTGATATTACGAACAATACGCTTATCACAAAAATAAAATGCAATAACAATGATTTAAGAGTTTTGTATTACAAAAATGGGAATAATGATGCCATTTATGAAATGGACGCCACCTCAAATCCGGATCTTACGTGTATTGAAGTAGATGATGCGGTTTTGGCAAATTCAGGACAAGGTTCTGCTTACACACAATGGAATATTCCGGCAACAGCAAGCTATAGTGATAATTGTAGCCCGTGTGAAGTCACAATTCCGGATACTGCTTTTAAGAGTTATTTGATAGGTAATTTGAATATAAATACCAACGGAGATAGCCAAATACAATGTGATGAAGCATCCAATTTTACAGGTGGTATAGATATTAATAATCTAGGCGTATCCGATTTAACAGGACTTGAAGCATTTACAGCGTTAACCCAGTTGAACTGTAGCAATAACAACTTAAATAGTTTAGATGTTTCTGCTAATACAGCTCTTACTAATTTAGTTTGCAGGAATAATACCATCGAGACTTTAGATTTGTCTAACCATCCTAATTTGGTAATGTTTCGGGCTTTTAATA
Organism: uncultured Polaribacter sp.; assembly: GCA_964396505.1. GTDB lineage: Bacteria > Bacteroidota > Bacteroidia > Flavobacteriales > Flavobacteriaceae > DQTL01. The sequence continues at coordinate 13,526 of CAYNFJ010000053.1, forward strand.
ACAATCTGACTTATCTCAATTTAAAAAATGGGAATAATGTTATCTTAACCGATGTAAACACCAACTCAAATCCGACACTTACCTGCATTGAGGTTGATGATCCAACCAATGCCAATGCCGGTAATGGCGTATATGCCTCATGGATTATAGATGCTAATTCATCATATAGTGACATTTGTAGTACTTGTATTGTAACTATACCCGATGCCAATTTTAAAAACTATTTACTGAACAATGCGGCTATTAATACCAATTCAGATACTGAAATTCAATGTCTTGAAGCACAAAATTATACCGGTGTATTAGGTTTGTCAGGTCTAGGGATAAGTGATCTTACAGGTTTAGAAGCATTTGTAAATAGTACAGCCCTTTATTGTCAGAATAATAACCTAAGCGTACTGGATGTTACAGCAAATACACAATTGCTGCAACTCGCATGTTGGGGAAATAGTATCACTTCTCTGGATGTGTCTCATGCAATAGGTTTAACAGATTTATTATGTAATAACAATCTTATTGAATCTCTTGATATTTCAAACAATACCAACCTTACTACATTGAACTGTAGTACTAATAAATTAGGCAATCTAAACCTTAAAAATGCGGCTAATGCGATTCTTACGAGTATGGATGCCACCAATAATGAAACCTTAACTTGTATAGCCGTAGATAGTGCCACAGATGCCACGGCAGGTAACGGAAGTTATGCTGCTTGGCAAATAGATGCAACGGCTAATTATAGTGAGGATTGTACAGCCTGTGTTGTTTATTTTGCAGATAATTTATTGAAGAATATATTGGTGGCAGATGCTAATATCAACACCAATGGAGATGCTGAAATTCAATGCAACGAAGCAAGTAGTTATACCGGAGAAGTAGATGTTTCTTTTGTAAACTTACCCGATTTAACAGGAATAGAAACCTTTACTTCAATGACATCATTCAATTGTCAAAATACAAATATTATGGCACTAATCTTGCCTGATAGTGATAATTTAGTTGCATTAAATTGTCGTGATAATTTCCTTACAACTGTAGATGTATCTGATAAGACAGCCTTAACATATCTAAACTGTTCTAACAACAATCTTAGCGGTATTGATGTTTCAAATAATGTGTTATTGTCAAAACTTCATATTTCAGAAAATAACTTAGGAAGCATAGATTTAACTAATAATCCTGCATTGACCGAACTTACCTGTATTGGCATAAATATTACAACGCTAGATGTATCCAATAATCCATTATTAACCCATTTAAATTGTCCGGATAACCCCATTTCAAGTATAGATGTTACCGGATTTTCAGATTTACAAATATTGGATATTCACAATACCAATGTCTCATCTATTGATGTTTCCACAAATGCTTCTTTGGTTTCACTGGAATGTAGCAATACCAATATAGCAACTGTTGATTTATCAAATAACCCCCTACTAACTAGGTTTATTGGAACACAACTCAATAATTTAAGTTCATTAAATCTAAAAAATGGAAACAATAGCATCCTTACAGTAATGCATGCTACAGATTGCCCGAATCTGCTTTGTATAGAGATTGACGATGAAACACTTGCAACAGGTGGCAGTGGTGTTTATGCGTATTGGCAAATAGATGCTACGGCTAGTTATAGTGAAGATTGTACCGCCTTTCTAGCTGTTGACGGT
>CAYNFJ010000054.1:0-14827 GCA_964396505.1 uncultured Polaribacter sp.
AATTATTGAGTAGAATGCTCAACATACGAAAAATAAAACACAATGTATTGAACGCTAAACTTCATAAAAAAGAAGCCGATATTGTAGCCGAAGCCGGTAAACCGGGTGTGGTAACCATCGCTACCAATATGGCGGGTCGTGGTACTGACATTAAACTAACCGATGAAGTTAAAAAAGCCGGTGGTTTAGCTATTGTTGGGACAGAACGTCACGATTCCCGACGGGTAGATAGACAGTTAAGAGGTCGTGCCGGTCGTCAAGGAGACCCGGGTTCTTCGCAATTCTTTGTCGCATTAGACGACAACTTAATGCGTCTTTTTGGCTCTGAGCGTATTGCCAAAATGATGGATAGAATGGGGCTTAAAGAAGGGGAAGTCATCCAACACAGTATGATTTCTAAATCAATAGAACGTGCCCAGAAAAAAGTAGAAGAAAACAACTTTGGTATTCGTAAACGATTGTTGGAATATGATGATATTATGAATGCACAACGTGAAGTTGTTTATAAGCGAAGAAGACACGCATTAGACGGTGAACGCTTACAGGTAGATATTGTCAATATGATTTACGATACCTGTGAATCTATCATCAATGAATACAAACCATCTGATGATTTTGAAGGATTCGAATTGGAATTGATTAAGTTTTCCAGCACCTCGTCTCCGGTTACTGCCGAGGAGTTTAAAAATATGTCTGAAAATGAATTGAGTAATATCCTCTTTAAAGCAGTACAAAAGCATTATCAAGATAAAATAGAGCGCAATGCTGCCATTGCTTATCCGGTTATTAAAAACGTATTTGAAAACGAAGGAAACCGCTATGAGAATATATCGGTTCCTTTTACCGACGGAGTTAAAAATATCAATGTAATTACCAACTTAGAAAAAGCCTATGAAACCCAAGGAAAGCAATTGGTTTCTGACTTTGAAAAGAATATTACCTTGGCAATTATTGATGACAATTGGAAAGAGCATTTGCGAAAGATGGACGAACTAAAAACCTATGTGCAAAATGCTACTTATGAACAAAAAGATCCTTTATTAATCTACAAATTTGAAGCATTTGAATTGTTTAAAAATATGGTAGATGACATTAATAAAGAAGTGGTATCTTTCTTATTTAAAGGTGAATTGCCCAATCAAAATCCCGACCAAGTGCAACAAGCACGGGAACAAAAACGAGAAAAAGTACAATTGAGTAAAGCGGAGTTTAATCAAGAAGCTGCCCAAGCCAATAGAACACAGCAACCTCAAATAACCGAAACCATTGTAAGAACAGAAAGAAAAATAGGTAGAAACGAACGGGTTATTATTAAAAATGTGGTTACAGGAGAAAATAAAGAAGTAAAATACAAACAAGCCATACCGCTACTTGACAAAGGGGAATGGGTGTTGGTTGAGAACGAATAACTCATTATTTTATATACTTCAGTAGTTTTGATAAATACAAGTACTAGAATCAATTTATAACTAAAAATAGAATTATGATAAAAATATATCACAATCCACGATGTAGAAAAAGTCGTGAAGGACTGGCTGTCCTGCAAGATGCAAAAGTTGACTTTGAAATTATCAAATATTTAGATACCCCTCCTACAGAAAAAGAGCTTACCGATATTATTGCATCTATCGGTATCAAACCTATTGAATTAGTACGAACCAAAGAAGCGATTTGGAAAGAGCATTTTAAAGGCAAAGACTTATCGGATAAAGATATCATTAAAGCGATGGCTACCTATCCCAAATTGATAGAAAGGCCTATAGTAGTGAAAGGGAAAAATGCGGTTTTAGGAAGACCTGCAACATTGATCAAAGAACTTCTATAAGTCTAAAATTATACAAACATAAAAAAAACCATCAGATAAATCTGATGGTTTTTTTTTATGAGAAAAACAATTTATTACAATTGTGTAATGGTATAAGAAGTTCCTGATTTTACAATCTGTAAAACTGCAACATCTGTACCCCAATAACCGGTAGGACTCACCAATGTACCATCATACATACCTAAAGTACCATCAGGTTCTCTGGTAAAAAACTGATAATTGATATTACCACTGGCAGAATTGTTAGTCCAGCATAGTATGTCTGCAGTATAAGTTCCATCAGGAGCTGCGGCGTCTAATGTAACTTCTTCCGGATATCCAAACCAACTATAATCATAAATTGAACCACCAGCATCATAAAGATGTAAATCCATATCAGAAGGAGCATCATCCCAATCCATCATAATCTTTAAATCATCACCGGATACTTGCGGTAAAGCTCGATATAAAACGGCATCAACTGTCAAAGGAGATGAAGTTCCTTTAAGAACTACCAAATCAGAAGGACGACTCTCCATATCATATTCATATTCTGTAGCTGATAAATCAACCTCAACATTGGTAGTAATACCACCAAAAGGCACAGCACCACCCGGAGCCTGTACATTATAAGTATAATCAATGTTTCCAACAGAAACATAATTAGGACCAGCCGGATCAGCAAAGATGGTATAAGTATCTCCTTGATACTTAATATCTACATCTCTACCATAATAACTAGTACCGGGAGCAAAACCAAACCCAAAATCAACGTTAATAGTATTAGGACCTACTTGAGCAACAACGCTAGTAACGTCAGAAGTAGCCATAGGAGCCAATATAATTTGAGGATTTTGTGATTGAGGCGCCACTTCGGCAGCAGGATCCTCTGTACAAGAGTAAAGTGCCGTGGCAGCTATCATAAGCATTAATAATTTTTTCATTGTATAAAAATTTTAGTTAATAATTAAAATAATGATAAGGCAGGATTCTGTACATCTGTAATAGTAAATGTACCTCCACTCTTAACAAATTTGAAAGCCAAGTTAAAGTTAGAATTTCCGGCCACACTGGTAGAATATGATTCAACCACATCCGGATCTACACCCGGGTTAGCATTCGGATAAATAACCGTAATGGTAAGAGGAACTACAGCGTCTGCAGCACTCCACACTCTAGGCAATACCGTATAAGTACCATCTGCCGCAGAAACCGGCATAGAAATACTTTCATATGCACTTATACTTTGGCTGGCATCCCAAGCCAAAGTTGGTGGATCATCAGCACCCCAAAGGTCTAAATCATTGATATCAGGATTAGCCCAACTCATTATAAATTGAATATCTGTTGAAGTAGCAGCAGGCATGTCCAAAGCAATTACTTGAGCAGATTTTGCACTTTGATCAATACTACCATGTTCTTTATTAGGCACTGCATTTTCTACAGTTACAGCTTTTAAATCTACAGAGTAATAAGCACCCGGTCCCATATCCAACGCAAAACTACTGTTTGTTCCGGATAAAGTTAGAGCGTCGTCAGCACCATTAAAGGTATATTCAACTAAAGCAGCATCGGTAAATGCTTGCGTAGCGTTCACATCTAAAGAAAAAGATGTTTGAGAAGTAGGTACATAAGTAACCCCTCCCGGAGACACAGAAACCTGAATTTCAGTTACAGGATCAGCTTCAACCGGATAGTCATCGTTAATGTTACAAGAACTAAATAACAATGCAATACTCGCTAAAGCTAATGGTATTAATTTTATTTTTTTCATAATTGTGTATATTATTAATAGTTTTTATTTTAAAGTAAAGCCTAATCTAGCAAACAAGAATCTACCTGCTATACCAAATTGTTGTGATCTACGTGAGTAAACAAATCTACCACTACTGGAGTTTCCTGCAATGGCTTTGTCCGGATATACATCAAATAAGTTATTGGAACCTACTGATAATTTAAAAGAATCACTAAAATTATATCCTACAGAAAGGTCTGTGACTACTTTAGCAGAATAAATTTGTTGATTTGCTACATGGTTAGTCGCTTCGGTCACTTCTCCAAAATAAGTATTTCTCAAGAAGAAATTAAATTTATTAGAAGAGAATGTATTCGATAAATTCATTTTAAGACCCGGTACAGCATCTTCTAAATAAACACGAGCTGCTTCGTCAAAATAAGTACTTTCTTGACCGGCGTTCACCAATACTTGTGAAGAGTGAATATCATCCACTTTTACAGTTTGAGAGAAAGTGGCTGCAAAGTCATTTTTAATTCTCCATTTACTTCCTAATTTGGCATTTTGAGTCAATACAACATCAATACCTTTTGTATTGGTATCAATAGCATTTGCAAAGAAAGCGGCTTTTGTTGCTCCAGCTTTTTTAAATAAGGTTTCCAATTCAGGTGTTGTAGGTTTGAATGTACCGGTTAGCACTACTCTATCTTCAATAGCTACAAAATAACCATCGATAGAAAGTTTTAAGTGAGCTTTCGGAATTTTACCGGTAAAACCTATAGAAACACTGGAAGAAACTTCTTGTTTTAACTTAGGAATTCCTAAAATTTGAGCTACTTTACTGTCATTGGCAAATAAACCTACCTCACTAGGAACACCATCTACAAACAATGTAGAAGTAGAGTTAAAATATATTTGGTGTAATGAAGGAGCTCTAAATCCTGTGTTAACAGCAGCACGGAAGTTTAAGTTATCACTAATCTTCACACGAGAAGCTAATTTATAATTTAATGTACTTCCAAAGTCAGAGTAATTTTCATAACGTAAAGCACCGTTCAATAAGAAGCTTTTGGTAAAATTGGCTTCCATATCTACATAAGCTGCCATACTGTTACGGTATTGAGATAATTCATTTTCAGGTCTGAAACCCGGGAATACTTGTACACCACCCGGTCTGTTACGACCAAAGAAATCAGTAGGAATTACTTGAGTATCATTGGTAACCACATTACCATTGACATCATAAGTAGCCCAAGAACCTTCTTCACCGGCTACGATGCTATAATTTTCAACACGGTATTCTAAACCGGCAGCAACGTTTAATCCGGCGGCTAAAGCATCTTCGTAAAAATTAGTGAAGTCTAAGTTAGTGGTATTTTGAGAGAATGAGAATCCTCCGGAATTATAAGCAGTTTTAGAACTCAAACCTTTAGAGGCATTAAAAGAGTTTGTAATGTTATACATAAAACTGTTGGTTCCAAAAGTATTACTAAAGTCAACATCCCAATCTCCTATTTTACCAAGAATACCGGCAGTTAAGGACTTGTCTTTAATATCTGAATTTATCTCAGGTAAGAAACCATTGATATATTGTGCAGTATAGGCTCTGGATTGAAACGGTAATCTATAGAAACCGGCAGCATTACCCTTACGTAAACTCATACCCATATTGGCATAAATTTTAGCACCGCTATCACCTAAAGGCAAAGACATATTAGCAAAGAAACGACCTCCTCTAAGAGCAGATTGTCCTACACGCATTAAGAAATCTTCACGAGTTAAGCCGCGTTGTGATAAAACAGCTTCTGTAAAGTCTATAGGTTCTAGTGTATACCCGATAAAATTTCCATCTTCATCATAGTGTTCTTTATTATAGGTTAAAAAACCTGTTAAATAACCATCTTGACTATTCCCTATTGCTGTAGAACCCGTTAGGTCTTGCATAGAAGTTGCTGCATTAATAGCTCCGGCTAATTGAGTGGTAAACACACCGTCATTGGCTAGTTCATTAGCAAAAAATTGAGCTTTACCTAAAGAAATATCATCTAAATCTTCACCGGCTTGATAGGCTTTCCATTCGATAGCATTCCATCCGTGGAAAATTTGTCCGGTATAAGTACCCATTCTACTGAAATAATCACGAGTATCAAAATCTCCGGTAAAATTGATGAATCCACCATTGTCACCTAATTTAATACCATAATTTACACTGGTATTTACTGTACCACCATCAACACCTCCTTTAAGGAAGTTTGCATTTTTGGTGAAATTTGCACCGGTAGTTACATTAACATCTAGTTCTCCGGTATTTTCTTTAAGTATAATGTTGATTACACCGGCAATCGCATCAGAACCGTACTGTGCAGCAGCTCCGTCACGTAAAACTTCGATGTTTTTAATAGCGGCAGCAGGAATTGCATTTAAGTCAGTTCCTACATTTCCACGACCGAAAGTACCATTTACATTAATTAAAGAAGAAGTATGTCTTCTTTTTCCATTGATTAACACCAAAACTTGGTCAGGACCTAAGCCTCTTAAAGAAGCCGGATCAATATGATCTGTTCCGTCAGAAATGGTTTGTGTGTTAGAAGTAAAAGAAGGTGCCACGTAATTTAAAATTTGATTTAAATTAACTTGCGGTGCGTTGGAAGTTAATTCCTTAACATCCAATACATCTACCGGCACAGGAGAGTCCATCGCTAAACGAGCTTCTCCACGAGTACCCACTAATACTACTTCATCTAATGTTACACCGGATTGCATTGTTACATCATGTGTAGCAGAACCATCCACCAAGAATGTTTGTTCATCAAAACCTACAAATGAATAAACCAGTACATCACCATTAGATACAGATAAGGAATATTTTCCATCAAAATCTGTTGATGTACCATTTGAAGTTCCTTTAATTACTACAGAAACTCCCGGTAATGGTTGACTTTGATCGTCTGTTACCGTACCACTAATAGTGTACGATTGCGCCATAGCAGCAACAGAGATAAAAAGTATCATTACTAAAGCATAAATTTTTGATCTCATAAATTAAAATATTAAAATGATTAATTAAAATTAACGCAAATATAACGCTTTTTGTAAATAATACAAGGTTTGTTTAACATTTTAATAACAATTTTAATAACAAAAAGTGTCAATAAGTTAGGTCGGGAAAGTATTTAGTCTATTATGAGCTTGCTTTTTGCTTACGAAAGACAAAATAAAGTCCTATCAAAATCATAGGAATACTCAACCATTGTCCCGTATTTAAACTCCAAGAAGCTCTATCTTCCAATTGGGCTATTTTAAAGAATTCAATGATAAATCGAACAGTCCATAGCAAGATCATAAACACTCCGAAAAGGTAACCTTCTTTTGTTCGTTTATCTGTTTTCCAATAGATATACCAAAGTACCAAAAACACCATTACATAACTGATGGCTTCGTATATTTGAGTAGGATGTCTAGGCGCCGTATCGTAGGCTTTTAACACTTCATCGTAATGTCTGTGAAAGATCAAGCCAAAATCGGTGCCGGTATATTTACCAACTATTTCAGAATTCATCAAATTACCGATACGAACAAAAGCACCGCCTATTGCCACCGGAATCACCACTCTATCCAAAATCCAAAGAATAGATTTATTGGGAAGTTTGTATTTTTGGTATAAAAACATAGAAATAATTACCCCAATAGCAGCTCCATGACTGGCTAAACCTCGAAATCCGGTAAAATGGAAAGGATTAAATTTTACGGGTAATAATATTTCTAACAAATGATCTTTGTAATAATCCCAACTATAAAAGAAAACATCACCGAGACGAGCGCCCAACAACGTGGCTACTGCGGTGTAGATAAACAATGAATCTACCAATTCAACTGATACTTTATCATTATTATACAATTTCTTTTCGATATAAATCCCCAATAAAAAAGCGATGACAAACATCAAACTGTAATAACGAATAGCGATGGGTCCCAAATGAAACAGAATAGGAGATGGATTCCAATTGATACTTAATAAAAACATAAAAAAGTAATTTGTGATAACTAAATAGTTGATTCAGGATTATTTATTATTTTTTACAATATACCGTATGACCTTCTCCATCAAATGTACCCGGTCTTTTCCCCGTACATTATGCGGATGCATCGGATAGGTAAAGAAATCTAATTGAACCCCATTATCAACCGCTGCTTTCAATAAAGTCATACTGTGTTGCGGTACCACCGTATCATCGATACTTCCGTGGATGATTAACAGGTTTCCATCCAGATTTTTGATGTATTTATGAAGCCGTGTATTCTCGTAACCTTCCGGGTTTTCTTGTGGTGTATCCATATAGCGCTCTCCGTACATCACTTCATAGTATTTCCAATCGGTTACGGGGCCTCCGGCTACCGCTGTGGTGAATACGCCCGGATGTCTTAACATCATAGAAATGGTCATAAAGCCACCATAACTCCATCCGTGAATAGCCAATCTATCAGTATCTACATAAGGCAATGATTTAAGATAGGCTACTCCGGTCATTTGATCTTCCATATTGACCCCTCCTTGGTTGCGATAAATACCACTTTCAAAGGCGAATCCTCTATGCTCAGAGCCTCTACCATCTACCGTAAAAATCAAATACTCTTTTTCTGTCGCCATATACTCCATCCACAAAGAAGCTCCTCCCATCCACGTATCGGTCACCAATTGTGCATGGGGTCCTCCATAGACATATACCAGAACCGGATATTTTTTATTCGGATCAAAATCTGCCGGCTTGATGATGCGAGCTTCTAAATCCATTCCGTTTTTGGCTTTGAGTTTTACAAATTCTGTAGTACCCACCGCATACTCTTTCAACGGATTCTCGGCTTCGAGCAACACATCGCAAGTGTTGTCTTTAATATGAATAATCGCTTGTTTTCTAGGAGTTGTCAGACTGGAATAATTATCGATCAAATAAGCCCCTGAACGGCTTAATTGTGTATGATGTGTTCCGCCGTCTTTGGTAATTTGTTTGTATTTTAGATTCTTTAAATTCACTTGATATACTTGTAAGGATTTCGGGTCTGTACCTGTAGCCTCCACATACAGATATTTTCCATTAGTACCAAAGCCTAAAATCTGAGTGACAACAAATTTAAAATCGGTAACTTGTCGTGTCTTGTCGGATACTAAATCGTATTGATATACATTCATAAATCCATCGCGTTCACTCAACCACAAGAAAGTAGTATTGGAATTGGGCACAAACAAAGCCGGTGTTTCCGGTTCTACCCATTTGTCATTGGTTTCTTCAAAAAGGGTTTTTACTTTTTTTCCGGTTGCCACATCATAATAGTTAAACCACATATGATTTTGTCCTCTGTTGACTTCTGCCAGAGTAATGTATTTTTCATCGGGTGACCAAGCCAAATTAGTGAGATAATGTTCATCGGATGTGTCGATATCCAAATAAGAGGTCTGATGGGTATGCATGTTAAATATTCCTATTTTTGCTTGTTCGCTGCCTTGTCCTGCCATCGGATATTTGATATTCTTTAACGAAGCGGGATAGGTGGTTATATCAACCAATGGATAATTGCTGACATTACTTTCATCTTTTTGATAAAAAGCCAAATAATTCCCTTTAGGAGACCAGAAAGTTCCTTTGGTAATGCCAAATTCACTACGATGAATGGCTTGACCGGAAACGATATTTTTATCTTTTATAGCCGTTACGGGAATATCGGATTGATTACTTGTGGAAACATATAAGTTATTTGCCACAGTATAAGCGACTGCATTATTAGTTGCACAATATTCTTGATTCGCGGCATCCTTTGGATAGGCAATACTTGCTTCAGATTTATTTTGCTTATAATCATATACTTCAAAGGCATCGGCTGTTTGGAATACCGCCACTCGACCGGTGATTGTTTGAAAATAAGGCAAGCGTTTTAACTGAGGATAGCTTTTTTGTAGATCATCCAAAGAAATTTTTTTCAATTCATTCTTATTTACATCTTTTATAAGGTAAGCACCGGCATCCATATAGCTGTAATTATCGGTATCGGACACCCATTGCAATGCCCGGAGGCTTTTAGGGTACAATCCTTTGTAATAGCCTAATACGGCATCGTCAATATTGAGGTGTTTTTGTTGTGCGGTTAGTTGTAAACTAATGCTTATAAAAAGTAATCCAATTAATTTTTTCATCTATTCTGTATTTTAATCTTACAAATTGTATAAAGTATTTCGGTACAAATGTACATTATTTTACGGTTTATTTTTTAGCAAACTCGCTCTATCAATCCGTGCCATAATGGGAAAATGATCGGAATATTTATCGGTATAAGCTATAAAATGGTTGATTTTTACCTTTTTATCGACCATAATAAAGTCGATCCGTATCGGAAAAGAAAAATCATAGGTTCTATCAAACCCTTTTCCGGCTTCCACATAAGCATCCTTTCTTCCTTTTAACAGTTGCCGGTATGTCCACGAAAAAGCCGTATTATTAAAATCACCGGCGATGATTATTTGATTTTTTACCGATTTCAGGTGGGCTTTTAATTTTTCAATTTGATGCTGTTGTATTAAAAAAGCATCACTAATTCGTCTTCTCAACTTAGCGGTATTCTTTTCGCCGAAATTTTCTTTTTTAGCATTAATTTTCAATGATTGCAAGTGAACATTATATACCCGTACCGTATCCGTATCAATTGCCAAATCGGCAAATAAAATATTGTTACCGGTATGTTTAAAATCCAGACTGCCTGCCTTGATGATTTTATACTTGGAAAATATGGCTTGGCCTAAATGCTTGGTTTTATCACTATAAACTATATGCTTGTATGGAAAATAATTTTCTATTCCGGTATTGGATTCGTATTCTTGAAGACAGAGAATATCCGGCGCCTTGCGTTCTATCAGGGAAGCAATTTTATAAGGAATACTGTCTTGTTCAATCCATTTGTATTTATTAAACAATCGTACGTTGTAACTCATTACTTTGATATCATCTAACAACAAATTTTTCTTACCTGATAATTTGTACAAACGGGATAGGTTCGGAAAACCTAAAGCCAGAATAAAAAAAGATAAGAAAAAAGTCCTGCTGAGTTTGATTAACCAAAACACCATAAATGCCAAATTGATGAGCATTAAAACCGGAGTCAATAGACTGATGCCTGCAAAACCGCCGAGTCTTTCCGGTTTAATATAAGGAATTACGAAGGCTAACAAAAGTAAAAAAGCAAAAATACTATTGATAAAATAGCCCAGTTTGTATAAAAAAGAATGCTGTTTTCTCCGCATTTTTAATGGCTTTTTTGATTAAATAAAAACTCCTTTTCTTCTTGGCTCAAGGCATCATAACCGGATTTGCTGATTTTGTCTAAAATAGCATTGACTCGTTGTTCATTCTCCTTGCTGTGCCGGTAACTTTGTTTTGTTTTAATTTTGCTTTTATAAACTGTTTTAAAAGGGGATTTTGATTTTTTATTTTGGAAAGAGATTTTTGAAAACCAGGCTCCCTCATTTAAATAAGAGGTCAATAAAAAACCCGTAAGCGCACCTCCCAGATGCGCTATACCACTTCCGGCATTAATACCCGCTGCGGTAAAGGCACTCAATACAATCCAAATAGCTGCTAAAATCCATAATTCTACCCGGCCTATAAAACGCAAGTATAAGGCATAATGCGGAATTTTAGTTGCCAAACCAATCAAAATGCCGGTGACAGCAGCCGAAGCGCCTATCAATGAGTAATGTGTAGCTGCAGGAGATATGGAGTAGTATAGTACAAACATCAGTCCGCCTACAATTAAACTCGAAAAATAATAAATCAAGAATTTTTTAGGCGTAAAGAAATCCAGAAACAACTGTCCTATATAATAAAGGACAATTAAATTAGAAAGAATATGAAATAAACGGATATGAATAAAAGCATAGGTAAAAATAGTCCAAGGATGCCGTACGATGGCAGTCATTTGTGACGAAAGTGCAAAATAATGAGTCATCCCTACAGGAAACAAAACACTGACTATATAAACAAACACATTGGCGTAAAGCAATTTTTCAACGACATTGGTTTGCCTTAAATGATCTTGTATGTCTGTAAGTATTTTCAAATTCGTAACAGCCTTTTATTTCCTGAGTTTAATACTCCATTCAAATTCAAAATAAGAAACCGGATCACCGGCAGCATCCAATGCTTGTGAATGTAATACAAAAGTTTGTCCTTCACCGGTTTTTACCGTAGCGGCAATGGCTTGGTCAATTTTTTCACCATCCTTACAGGTAAATTGAATGACTCCCCTAGCCTTTTTAGTAAACCTTGCCGATTGACCGGTTACCAACATGGCAATATCTTTTTTAGATTCTTGAATTTTTTTCATCACCAGTACACCGGTAGATAATTCGGCAGCCATAGCTTGCACTCCATAGTAAAGCGAACGAAAAGGATTTTGGCTAATCCATCGATGCTTGACACTGACCATAGCCTGATTATCCTCTATCTTCCGTACTCTTACACCTGTAAAATAAGCAGAAGGCAACTTAAACAACAAAAATCTATTCAATTCGCTGGTAGTAAAATTCACATTTTTAAAATTTGCCGCAAATTACAAAATTTGTTTGGTATTCATATTCAAATAATCGTTTAGTCCCTCTTTTTTACCTTGTAATTGTTAAATAAATGTTAATATATAGTACTTTGTTTTACACAGTACTATATTTAATACATATATTTGCATAGTCAAATAACCATAAAACCAAAAAAAAATGAGTCAAACAAACGAAAACAGCAATGCTATGTTCATTCACCTATCGGCTTTTGCCAGTTATTTTATTCCTTTTGGGAGCATTTTGTTACCATTAATTCTCTGGCAAACAACCAAAAAAGACAGTAAATACATCGATCATCACGGTAAAGAAGCCGTCAATTTTAACTTGAGTTACTTATTATACACACTTGTAACTATCGTTATTTTAGTGGCTACTGTACTAGGGACCGTATTCCAAGCCATCGATTTGGACAACACAGAAAATCCCGCGGAACTAATGGGATTACTTTTTAGTACCGGCGGATTTGTAGCCGTATTGGTAATCCTGTCGATTATCGAAATTGTAAAAATTATACTAATCATTGTAGCAGCCGTTCGAGCCAATCAAGGCGATTATTACAAATATCCATTGATCATCCGATTTATAAAATAAAAGACTATGAGCACACTCATCATACTATTGATCACTTGTATTCATTTTATTATTCAAGTGATTATTTAAAACCCATTCAATAATGAAAATTGAAAACACCAAAGCACAAATGCGTAAAGGCGTCTTGGAATATTGCATTCTGAGTATTATCAAAGGTAAAGACGCTTATACATCCGATATTTTAGCACAATTAAAAGATGCCAAAATGTTGGTCGTAGAGGGAACGGTATATCCATTACTCACCCGTTTAAAAAACACCGGATTATTGAGTTACCGTTGGGAAGAATCCACCTCCGGACCTCCACGAAAATACTATCAACTCACCGATAAAGGAAATGAGTTCCTAACGGAATTGGAAACTTCCTGGAATGAATTGAACCATGCCGTAACACAACTAACCCAACCTATAAATACAAAATAATGAATAAGACCATCAACATCAATCTAGGAGGTATTTTCTTTCATATAGATGAAATTGCCTATACAAAATTAAAACGATATCTGGATGCCATTGGAAAATCATTGAATGATGATCCGCAAGGAAAAGACGAAATTCTAGCCGATATTGAACAACGGATTAGCGAACTATTATCCGAAAAAATATCAAATGAACGACAAGTTATCAATGAAAAAAACATTGATGAAGTGATTGCTGTAATGGGGCAACCCGAAGATTATATTTATGATGATGAGCTCTTTCAAGAGCCACAGCCCAAAAAAAGAACCGCTAAGAAAATGTATCGTGACGGAAAAGATAAAATACTGGGAGGTGTGTCCTCGGGCTTGGGTTACTATTTTGGTATTGATGCCGCTTGGGTTCGTATCATTTGGATATTGATTACATTGATTTTTGGAACCGGCATTCTTGTATATATCGTTCTTTGGATTATTTTACCGGAAGCCAACACAACCGCTGAAGAACTGGAAATGAAAGGAGAGCCGGTCAATATTGACAATATAGAACGAACCATCAAAGAGGAATATGCCAAGATTGAAGAAAAAGTAAAAAACACCGATTTTACCAAAGTCAAATCCGGTTTACAAGATTTTATTGATACAATTGGTAACATCTTGATGGTACTCCTTAAGCTTATAGGTAAATTTATTGGAATTTTGGTTTTGATTATTGCCGCATCTGTATTAATCGCGACAATTATAGGATTATTTTCTTGGGGAAGTGTTGAAATTTTAGGTTTCGGTAAGGAATATATACAAATACCCGATTTTTTAGGCAGTTCTATGATTCCACAATGGATTTTAATCCTCTTCTTTTTTCTTTCCATCAGCATTCCTTTTATTTTCCTGTTTGTTTTAGGCTTAAACATCCTTTCCAAAGAAAAGAAAACAATGGGAATGACCGCTAATCTTTCCTTACTAGGGGTTTGGATAGTTTCTTTATTTGCCTTAGTTTTTGCAGGAATCGAACACAGCAATCAATTTTCATCAAGTTCCACACAAATCAAAAACTACGAATACGATATTTCCCCGGCTGACACCCTGCGAATTGTGATGCATGGAAATGATAAATTAGCGAATCGAAAATTCTTATACCGAAGTAACCGATTAGAAACTGTGGAGGACAGTTTGGGCAATGAGCTCCTCTATTCCAGCTATGTACATCTGGATGTCCGCAAGAGCAGTTCTGATAAAATGATGGTGAAAATAGTCAAATCAGCAAGAGCGTATAACAAAAAAATGGCAAAAGATCAGGCAAATAAAATACAATACCGGTTTCAAAATAATGACAACATCCTTGATTTATCTGCTTATTTTTTAACGCCTATAGACACAAAAAACAACCGTCCTAAAGTAGATGTAATTCTCTATGTTCCCGAGGGGCAATATGTGTATTTTGACCATTCCAGCCGGTCTTTTCTATACGATATAAAAAACGTACAAGACCTCTATGATGCCGATATGGTACAGCATTATTTTAAAATGGACACCGACGGATTGAATTGTACCGATTGTCAAACAACCAAAAAAACCGGAGATGTAAATCTAAAAATTAATAAAGAAGGAGTTAAACTATTTATAAAAGATGGAAAAGACAGTGTCAAAGTGAAGCTGGATGAGAATGGGATTGAGGTGAAATAAT
>CAYNFJ010000055.1:0-14741 GCA_964396505.1 uncultured Polaribacter sp.
GTTTTATTTTTGCAGCTCGGCTTGCCGGTAAATAACCCGCTAATAAACCGGACAACACCAAAGTGACAGTTGCACCAATAACCAATCCATCACTCACAGAAGGATTCTTAATAAAATAATCTTCTAAGGTCGGTTTGATCAAGCGTAAAATAGCAGTTCCCATTAACAAGCCACTATAACCGGCAATAGCGGTTATCAAGATGGTTTCTTGAATAATCATACCTACGATAGCTTTGGGTGTTGCTCCTAAAGCTTTGCGAATACCCAATTCTCTGGTTCGTTCTTTTACAACAAAAACCATAATATTACTAACTCCAATTATTCCGGCGATTAAAGTTCCCAAACCAATGATTAAAATTCCGATACTTAAACCCCACATTACTGAGCTTACGGCTTGATTGGCTTCGGCCATATTTTGTACGATAACACCACTTTGATCTCTTGGAGCCACATTGTGACGTGCTTTAAATTTTTGTTTGATTTTATTTCCAAAAGCGATGGCTTCGCCGTTACTCATCGTAGGTCGGAAAGTCAATCTTAAATTGTCAATATAATCGGTATTGCCATAAATAGATTGTAAAGTAGTAATGGGTGCATAGATATAGCGTTCATCATTGTCCCCTCCCGGATCTGAAAAAACACCGATTACTTTGTAATTAAAACCATCTAATGAAATATATTTTCCTAAAGCACTTCTTTTCCCAAACAAATCTTTTTCAACCAAACGTCCGATTACCACAACTTTTGACTTGCGTTTTAAATCAAATGCAGACAAAAAACGACCTTGTTCTACTTCCAATTCCTCCAAAAATTGAATATCCGGATGAGAGCCTCTAACTTGATAATTTGATTTTTCATCTTGATAAACAGCTTGTAAAAATTTGATATATAAAGAAGTCAAATATTGTATATCATCACCAAATTCATCCACCAAGAAACGGTAATCATCATTTTTAAATTGTATTTTTCTACCCACTTGCAATCCTTTGTAGGGTTTGGTAGTTTTCCAACTTCTTACATAAATGGCATTATTGGCATCACCTGCAAACATCTGAGCAAAAGAGTTTTTCAAACCGTTACCAATACCAAATAAAAGTGTAAAAAGCAATATAGCAAACGAGATCGTAAAACCGGTTAACATGGTTCGCAATTTGTTTTTATTAATCGCTTGAAAAATTTCCCTCCAACGGTCTAAATCGAACATTTTTATTTAGGGTTAAGTTCGCTATTAATTACTTTTTCATCACTGACAATCACGCCATCTTTAAGGCGGATAATCCGGTCACTCATCTTGGCAATATCTTCTTCGTGCGTGATAACCACCAGTGTCATCCCTTCATTATTAATTTCACGCAACAACTTCATCACACCCGCAGAAGTTTCGGAATCCAGGGCACCTGTGGGTTCATCGGCTAATATTACCTTGGGATTTCCCACCAAAGCCCGGGCAACTGCTACACGCTGTTTCTGACCTCCGGACAATTCATTAGGCAGATGATGTGCCCAATCTTTTAGCCCTACTTTGTCTAAATATTGTAGTGCTTTTTTATTGCGTTCAGAACGTTTCATCCCTTGATAGTACAATGGAAGTGCTACATTTTCCAACGCATTTTTATAATTGATCAAATTGAAAGACTGAAAGATAAATCCTAAAAATTTATTCCTGAGAATAGCGGCTTTCTTTTCGTTTAAGTTTTCTATCAACTGCCCGTTCAGATAATATTCTCCTTCATCGTGTGTATCCAATAGTCCTATAATATTCAATAAAGTGGATTTACCGGATCCGGATGATCCCATAATGGAGATAAACTCTCCTTCTTTAACTTCTAAATCCAATCCTTTCAATACATGAAGGGAGGTTTTTCCCATTGGATAAGATTTGTGTAATTTATTAATGCGTATCATTCAGTCAGTCTTAGTAAATTGGTTATTTTTACCTCGTGAAGCCAACTAAAAATAAAAGTATCGTCCTATTTGATGGTGTTTGTAACCTGTGCAATGCTTCTGTTCAGTTTATTCTCAAACACGATAAAAAACAGCATTTTATTTTTGCAGCTCTACAATCTGACGTTGCAAAAGAACTTTTGTTACATTATCCCGATTATATTATAAAAAAAGATAGTATTCTCTTGATCCAAAACGATTGTATTTATTCAGAATCCAGCGCCATATTACACATCATCGGGCAATTTTCAGGAGGCTGGAAAGCCTTGATGCTCTTTTGGATAGTTCCTAAATTCATCCGAGATGCTATCTACCGGTTTATTGCTAAGAATAGATATCAATGGTTTGGAAAAAGAAAAACCTGCCTATTGCCATTTCCCGAATACGAAAAACGTTTCTTGTAATATGTGAAAAGATTTACTTTCCCTCGTAATTATCGTCCCAATCTTTCACATGAGGTTCTCCCAATTTACCGACTGATTTAGCCACTAACATAGATACGGTAGCATCTCCGGTCACATTGACGGTAGTTCTACACATATCAAGCGGTCTATCAATGGCAAAAATAAGTGCCAATCCTGCTTCGGGAATACCGGCCTGTGCCAAGACAATAACCAGCATCACCATACCGGCTCCCGGTACTGCAGCCGACCCTATGGAAGCCAATGTTGCCGTGGCAATAATGCCTAATTGTGTGCCCAATGTTAAATCCATACCAAATGCCTGAGCTATAAATACTGCTGCCACAGCTTGGTACAAACTGGTTCCATCCATATTAATGGTCGCCCCAATAGGAAGTACAAAACTGGAAACTTCTTCATCAACTCCCAAATGTTCCGATACGCGTTCCATAGTTACCGGTAAAGTGGCAGCACTACTACTGGTAGAAAATGCTAAAAGTTGTGCCGGTGAAATACCTTTCATAAAGAAACTTGGTGATTTTTTGGTAAAAACCATTACAAAAATGTTGTATAAAACAATCATTAACACCAATCCCAAAACAACGGTAAAGGCGTACCAAGCAAGTGCTTTAAATAAATCTACACTAGGTGATTCGACCACCAGAGCTGCCAATAAGGCAAAAACCCCATAGGGAGCTGCCAGCATAATCAAATCTATCATCTTGAGAATCACTTCATTAAATCCATCAAAAAAATCTTTAACCGGTTTGGATTGTTTCTCCGGAATCAAAATAAGTCCTATTCCAAAAAAGATAGCAAAAAAGATAACCTGTAACATATTCTTATTATTACCGGAAGCTTTGATGATATTGTCCGGAACTAAATCAATAAGTGCTTGAAGGGGTCCGTTTTGCTTTTGATTAACGGCTTCATCTTTATATTTTTGGGTACTCTTAGCATAATTACTGACCAATTCACTTCTAGTTTTTTCTGTGATAGAATTCCCGGGTTTGATTAAATTCACTAAGCCCAAACCAATAGAAACTGCCAACACAGTCGTTAAAATATAAATAGCAATGGTTCTTCCACCCATTTTAGAGAGTTTGGAAATATCCTTTAAATCAGAAACTCCTTTGATCAATGAAGCTAGAATAAGCGGAACAGCTATCAACTTTAGAGAATTGATAAATATCTTTCCAAAAGGTTTTACCCAATCTTGGATAAATTCCTTTCCATGATCAAAATTTGAAAAAATGATTCCTATTAGAACACCCAAAAGCATCCCTAATAATATCTTCCAATGTAAAGCTAATTTCTTCATAAAGTTCGTTTAAAAAATTTCCGAAAGTTACAAAAAAAAATCAGTTTTTCATTTGGTATAAAAATTGTATCTTGCGAATCAGTAAATTTTATATTAACCCAATAAAAATCTTAATTATGTCAGGAATTTTAGACTTATTAAACGGCCCTATGGGCAAAATGTTGATTGATGGTGCAGGAAAACAACTGGGTATGGGAGAAGAAAAAGCAGGATCTGCTATTCAATCTGCCCTACCTTTGATACTCGGTGCTATGAAAAATAATGCGGCAACCCCCGAAGGTGCATCTGGATTATTAAAAGCACTCAGTGATGATAAACACAGTGGAGGAATATTAGACAACTTAGGAAGTATCCTAGGTGGTGGCGGTATAGATGATGATGTCTTGCAAGATGGTTCCAAAATTTTAGGTCACGTATTTGGTGGCAAAGAAGAACATGTTGCTAATGCAGTCAGTAAATCCAGTGGCATTGACTTAAGTCAAGCTATGAATATTCTCAAAGTAGCCGCTCCTTTTATTATGGGCTACCTCGGAAAACAAAAAAGAGAACAAAACGTCTCAGATGAAAATGGTATTGGAGATTTGTTAGGTAACGTATTAGGTGGCGAATCTCATGAGAGTCAAAGTTTGGTTAACAGATTGTTGGATGCTGATGGAGATGGTAGTATCATTGACGATGTAGCCGGAATGTTACTTAGTGGCAATAAAAGTAAAGGCGGTCTGGGAGGTTTACTAGGCGGTCTTTTTGGTGGAAAATAAACACCTAAATTATAATACTAAAAACTCCACATTAGAACTGTGGAGTTTTTTTATTTTATAAAAGAATTAAAAAAGCAAGGTCTGCCCATCATCTTCCATAGGTGGATGATCATCAGATGAATCTGTTTCTTCAATAGGTGTATCAGTATTTTTATCGCCTTCTTTTTCAGGAATTATTTCAACCATATCAACCTCTAATGCCTCAACATCCAGAGGGGTATAAGGTAATGGATCTAAGGCATTGACTTGTTTCACTTTTTCTTTGGTCAATAAATTACCTAAGGCATTAATTCCTTTGATATCTATAAATGCCTCTGCATCAACTTGTAAAGGTTCTATACTGCGCTTGCTAAAAACAATTTCTAACATAGGGCGATACTCAGTTGAAACCATTTCTAGTTGCGATTTAGGATGGTCAGAAATAATCACTTCTAATTTATCGGGATTTTCTATCAAAAACCGTTTTAAATAATAACGTTCTCTTTGACCATCAAAATATACAACGGTAATGGGCTTGTTGGGCTCCCATTTCTCCAACACGATGGTATCTTCATCAAAATGCATGGTAACATCCGGAATGGCCGTTCGTAAATTGCCGTGTTGATTGATAATTAACAAACGATCTTTGGGTTTAAATTCACCCAATAGCTCCCCTCTACCATCTACATTGAGGCGCATAACGGCATCATCAAACCAAATCTTTCTGGGTTTAAGAGTTGATATGCCTGCCTCTTTCAATACAATTTTTTTAATAGAATGTTTGGTTACAGTATTTCCTCGTACCCCACGACCTTTGATCGCTAATTCTGAAAAATCAATATCCCATTTTAGTTTTTTGATATGCCCTACCGATCGTAGATAAACGGTAACTATTTCTGCTTCTCCATTGGGATTTGCGGTAAAATACCAAACTTTTGAGTTGGGTTTACCGGTGGTTAAATCATATTCTTTATCACGGGTAATTCCCGATACATAAAAGCGTTTCATATAGCTAGTTCCCGAACGTCCGTCACGGTAAATCATATTGTAAACCGTACGTTTATCATTTTTCTTAAAAACAGCAACGTGTATAATATCTTTTCCAACAAATGTTTTGGAATCGACCTTGGTAATCATCATTTTTCCATCGGCTCTAAAAATAATTACATCGTCAATATCGGCACAGTCGGTTACAAATTCATCTTTTTTGAGAGCCGTACCTATAAAACCTTCTTCTCTATTGACATATAATTTAGCATTGCGCATCACCACTTTAGTAGCTTCTATATCTTCAAAAAGACGTATTTCTGTCTTACGTTCGCGCCCTTTGCCATATTTTTTCTTTAGATTCTTAAAATATTCTATCGCATAATCTATCAGGTTGTCTAAAGAATGCTTTATCCCCGCAATTTTATCTTCTAAAGCTTCTATCAATTGCTGCGCTTTATCAATATCAAACTTGGATATTTTCTTAATTTTTATTTCGGTAAGCCGTATAATATCTTCTTCTGTAACGGCTCTTTTAAGATGTTTGATATAGGGTTTTAGACCTATATCGATTGCATTGATTACCCCTTCCCAAGTGGTTTCTTCTTCAATGTCGCGATAAATTTTATTTTCGATAAAAATACGTTCCAAAGAGGCGAAGTGCCATTGTTCTTGGAGTTCTCCCAATTGAATTTCCAATTCCTTTTTCAATAAGGCAACCGTGTGATCCGTAGAGCGTTTTAAAACTTCTTTGACACCGATGAATACGGGTTTATTATCATCTATCACACAACACAAAGGCGAAATAGAAATTTCACAATTGGTAAAGGCATATAGGGCGTCAATGGTTTTATCAGGCGATACATTATTGGGGAGATGAATCAGTATTTCAACCGATGCCGCGGTATTATCTTCTATTTTGTTAATCTTAATTTTCTTCTTTTCATTGGCTTTGATAATACTATCAATCAATGAAGAAGTAGTCATTCCAAAAGGTAATTCGCTGATAATCAATGTTTTTTTATCCAATTGGGCTATTTTGACACGCACCCGTACTTTTCCTCCACGTAACCCATCTTTATAATCGGACACATCTGCAATACCTCCGGTTTGAAAATCAGGAATTAAAGTAAAACTCCGACCTCGCAAATGTTTTATAGAGGCATCGATCAGTTCATTAAAATTATGAGGCAATATTTTTGTAGAAAGCCCGACGGCAATTCCTTCAACACCTTGTGCTAAGAGTAATGGAAATTTTACGGGCAGATCAATAGGTTCTTTTCTTCTTCCATCATACGTGGCTTGCCATTGAGTAGTTTTAGGATTAAAAACCACTTCTGAAGCAAATTTAGATAAGCGCGCCTCTATATAACGCGGGGCGGCTGCTCTATCACCGGTGTGAATATTTCCCCAGTTACCTTGGGTATCTATCAACAATTCTTTTTGTCCCAACTGCACCATCGCATCGGCAATACTCGCATCGCCATGCGGATGATATTGCATGGTATGTCCCACTAGGTTGGCTACTTTGTTATAGCGCCCGTCATCCAGATCCTTCATCGACTGCATAATACGCCTTTGTACCGGCTTAAAACCATCTACTATAGAAGGTACAGCACGTTCCAGAATTACATAGGATGCGTAATCCAAAAACCAATTCTTGTACATTCCGGTAACCTTGGTAATGGTTTCTTGCGGTGTATTTTGCGGGTCCTTATGTTGGTTTTCAATATCCATTTTGTATGATATAAAGCCTCCGATACAGATACTTTATTCTATAATATCCAATTCTATTTTTAAATTTTCGATAATAAATTGTTGGCGTTCAAAGGTGTTTTTACCCATATAAAATTCCAATAATTCATCTATTCCCATATTTTTATCCAGCATAACCGGGTCTATCCGCATATCTTCACCGATAAAATATTTGAATTCATCGGGTGAAATTTCACCCAAACCTTTAAATCGGGTAATTTCCGGTTTGCCTTTTAATTTTTTTATGGCTTGTTGTTTTTCTTCTTCTGAATAGCAATAATGCGTATCTTTTTTATCCCGTACTCTAAAAAGAGGGGTTTCCAAGATATACAAATGACCTTCTTTGATCAATTCCGGAAAGAATTGTAAGAAAAAAGTAATTAATAATAGTCGTATATGCATTCCATCCACATCGGCATCTGTTGCGATTACGATATTATTATATCTCAAATTCTCCATCCCATCCTCTATGTTAAGAGCTGCTTGTAATAAATTGAACTCTTCATTTTCATAGACTATTTTTTTAGTTTTTCCGTAGGAGTTCAGGGGCTTTCCACGTAAACTAAAAACGGCTTGTGTATTGACATTTCTAGATTTGGTAATAGAACCACTCGCCGAATCTCCTTCGGTAATAAACAAAGTGCTGTTTAGGCGAGAATCTTTTTTCATATCGCCTAAATGAATGCGGCAATCACGTAATTTTTTATTGTGCAAACTCACTTTTTTAGCCCGTTCTCTGGCTAATTTTCGGATACCGGATAGTTCTTTCCGTTCTTTTTCCGCTTGTACAATTTTACGTTGAATACTCGTAGCGGTATCCGGATTTTTATGCAAGTAGTTATCCAGTTTGGTTTTGATAAAATCATTGATAAAAACACGAACGCTGGGTAAACCGCCTCCCATTTCTACAGAACCCAATTTGGTTTTAGTCTGACTCTCAAAAACAGGTTCCATCACCTTGATGCTGATAGCAGATACAATGGATTTTCGAATATCGGACGCATCGTAATTCTTACCAAAAAAATCTCGTATGGTCTTTACTATAGCTTCTCTAAAAGCACTTTGATGTGTACCGCCTTGCGTGGTGTGTTGTCCATTGACAAAAGAATGGTATTCTTCACTATATTGCAACTTGCTGTGTGTCATAGCTACTTCAATATCTTCACCCATCAGATGAATGATGGGATATTGCATAGCGTCTTCGTGAATCTGTTCTTCCAACAAATCTTTGAGTCCGTTTTCAGAAACAAATTTTTCTCCATTAAAAACTATTGTCAATCCCCTGTTGAGATAGACATAATTTTTAATCATCTTTTCTACATATTCATTTCTAAATTTAAAATTCTTAAAAATCTTAGTATCCGGAATAAAAGTGACCTTGGTCCCTTTGCGTAAGGATGAATCTACGGGAGGTTCATCGGATATGAGATTTCCTCGTTCAAACTCGGCTATTTTTGTTTGATTATCACGAATAGATTGTACTTTAAAGTAAGATGAAAGGGCATTGACCGCTTTGGTTCCTACTCCATTAAGTCCTACGGATTTTTTAAAAGCTCTGGAATCGTACTTTCCGCCGGTATTCATCTTAGAAACGACATCTACTACCTTTCCCAGTGGAATACCACGACCGTAATCCCGTATGGTAACTACACTTTCTTTTATAGTAATCTCTATGGTTTTACCGGCGCCCATGACATATTCATCAATAGAATTGTCCAGCACTTCTTTAATCAAAATATAGATGCCGTCATCGGGCGAAGAACCGTCTCCTAATTTTCCAATATACATACCCGGACGCATTTGGATATGCTCTTTCCAATCCAATGAGCGGATGTTATCTTCTGTATATTGTGTGTTTTTAGGCATGTATTATCATTCGTAATGAACGCACGAAAATAAGACTATTCCACTAGATGTAAAAGCCTATGCCCAGGAATTTATTAACAAAATAATGTGTGGAAAGTTTTATTCAATCTTCAAATTTTTAATTGCCTGCTCCGGAGTGATGATGTTGTAGCCGTCCCAGAAATGAGCATCATACGAATGCGCCCGTTTTATTTCAATATCCAAATCGGGTTTAAAATTTTCAAAGCTTGATTGAGATACACTTTCGGGTGCTGTAAACACCAACTCTTTGGTGGTTTCATTAACAATCTGAATATTCATTTGAAAAGCGACTTCATTTTGTTTGCGCCTTCCTTTTACATATTTGTTCTTTTCTATTATCTTAATCGGTCTATTGACACCATTTTGAGCAGTACGACTTATTTTTAAATACTTTAAATAATAGTTGTTGTGCAAGCTTTTTTCAAAAATCAACGTGCTTGAGTAGGTTAAATCATTGGATGAAACACCAAACATATTAAAATGTTTGTCAAAAATTTTTCTAGCGCCTTGAATATCGGCTCTGAGGATAGCATAATCTTCTGTATTAATATATAAAGTTCCTTTATATTTAGCACTTCCTTTGGGTTTAAAACGAATCACATAAGCTATCGCATCGCCTATTTCAATATAGCCTTCTTTAGTAAATTCATACCGGTTGTATTTATCCAAAAAATCAACAGAACTAGCATCGTGAATACATAAATCCTTTAAAATATCCTGTAATTGTTTCGTGGCATATACCTGAAATCCTTTTTTTCTTTTGGCATCCAATGGCTTGGGATGTGGTGTGTTTTGCCGGACAATCGAATCAATGCTCTCGGTCTTATCCAAACGAATAATCCCTGATTTGATAATTAAATACGAATTGTGCTTGGTGTTTTTTTGTAAAGTGGTGAAAAAGTCATTTTGAATTTGCCGGATGGATGCAATTTCCTGTTTACTTTGTATCAACAAGACTTTTTTTAGGTTTAGTTTAGCCTCTTTATTATTATTGCTATATATATTGGCATAGGATTCGGTGAGTGAGGTGAAGCTTTTAGGAAGTTTTTCCACAATAGTGTCAAAGAGGGTTTGATTGATATTATCAATAGTCGATTTTTTGACATCAAAATCAAAATTTACTATACGTTGCCGATAACTAAGCCGTACAAATACATCGTTTTTTATATAGTTTGTTTGATAATTCTCTGCGATATGTGCTATCACTTGATCCATTATATCCTCTACCGATTGGCTCTTGTTGGATAAGATAACCGGATCGATTTCATATATTTTCGATTCCAAATAGATTGTTTTAGGAATGGAATCTTGTAAGGAAAAGCTTTTGGATTGATATCCTAAGGATGAAATAGTCAATGAGTCTTTAGGAGTTGAATTATCAGGAATAAGCAATTCAAAGGCTCCTTCTTCATTGGACATTACCGCATTGTTTTCTGAAAATTGAATACTGGCATAGGGTACCGGTTCCAGGGTTTCCTTATCGAGTAATTGGGAGTTGATATGCTGTCCTGAGACGAGAAAAGAAGCAGTAATTGCCCCTATAAAAAGTAATTTTTGTATCATTGTTCTGTTTTTATAGTACAATAATACTTGCTACTACTATTTATGATTGAATAATTTTGTTAAAATACGTTAAGCGGTACTTATTTTAACTAATTGTAAAGAAATAATCCTTATTAAACGTTAAATCTAAAGTTCATAATATCACCGTCTTGTACTACATATTCTTTACCTTCTATAGCTAATTTTCCGGCTTCTCGTACTTTTGCTTCACTTCCGTAATGGATAAAATCTTCATACTTCATCACTTCGGCACGGATAAATCCTTTTTCAAAGTCAGTATGAATCACACCGGCAGCTTTGGGCGCTTTGTCACCGATATGTATGGTCCAAGCGCGCACTTCTTTTACACCGGCGGTAAAATAGGTTTGTAGATTAAGCAATTTGTAAGCAGATTGTATCAATCTGTTGGCTCCAGTTTCGGTCAAGCCCAATTCGTCTAGAAATAATTGACGTTCTTCATAATCTTCTAATTCTGCAATATCCGATTCTGTAGCCACAGCCAATATCAATACTTCTGCTCCTTCGTCTTTTACGGCATTTTTTACGGCTTCTGAATGTTTGTTACCTGAAACGGCTGAGGCTTCATCTACATTGCAAACATACAATACGGGTTTATCGGTGAGGAATTGTAAGGGCTTGATGTATTCATCGCGCTCATCCGGTGTCAATTCGATCGCACGTATGGATTGGGCACTTTCCAATCCCGATTTGACTTTGTCCAATACCGCTAATTCTTTTTGGGCGGTTTTATCTCCTGTCTTGGCCGCTCTTTTTACTTTATCCAACCTTTTTTCTAGCGTTTCCAAATCTTTGAGCTGCAATTCCATATCTATGGTCTCTTTATCTCTTACAGGATCAATGGTCGTATCGACATGGGTGATATTGTCATTTTCATAACATCTCAATACATGAATAATGGCGTCTGTTTCGCGTATGTTGCTCAAGAATTGATTTCCTAATCCTTCTCCTTTACTAGCTCCTTTTACCAGACCGGCAATATCTACAATTTCTACAATTGCAGTCTGCACCCTTTGTGGATGGACAATTTCTGCCAATTTAGTCAATCTTGGATCGGGTACGTTGATTACGCCAATATTGGGTTCTATCGTACAAAACGGATAATTTGCCGATTGTGCTTTGGCATTGGATAAACAATTAAATAGAGTAGATTTTCCTACATTTGGTAAGCCGACAATTCCTGCTTTCATTAAATTCTGTTTTTAGGGTGCAAATATAGTTTTTTATCGCTATAAATTCAGAAGAAATTCCATGGTATCTACCCCATCGGCATAATCCCATAATTGAGGTACTTGTGTTTTACCAAACGGGATGGTTTCTTCACTTAATTTGAGATGGGTTACAGTGCATTGTATTTTATCTCGATCTATCATTAATTGATTGTTCAGTGTTGTCTCAGAAGTGTAATACTCATAAAACAAGGTCGCAATGGGCGATGCGTAAGAGGGATCTTCTTTCAAAATCAAAAAACCATTATCGAGAATCGGTATGCGACTCATCAAATACACCGTTTTATTGTAATCGTAGTTATTTTTATACTTTCTGTAGGATATATAATGCTCCTGTTTATCAAATGCATTCAATAGGGGTTCAAAGTCATAGGCTACCGGTACCAAAATTTTAGAAACACTTCTACATCCCAAGCCGAAATACCGAAAAATATCATCGCCCAATGCTTCTAGCTCAGCCGGGGTTTCTTGACCGGTTAGGATAGCAACGGCATTTCTGCTTTGACGGATAATATGAGGATATTTATTAAAATAATATTCAAAATAGCGTGCCGTATTATTACTTCCTGTTGCAATAACAGCATCTATTTGAGTAAAATGGGTATCTGTAAATGCGATATATTCTTTGAATTCAGGAGCTATGCATATTAAAAAATCAGCCAGTACAGGAAGTAATTTTTGATCATTGGATGATTGTTTAATCAATATTTTATTACCGGACATCAAAACGGTAATAAAATCGTGAAAACCCACCAATGGAATATTTCCGGCAGTAACCACGCCTACTGTTTTAGGATGATTTTGAAGAAAATCATAAGGAGCAATCCATTGCTTTATGTTTTCTTCGGTTAAAGTATTAGCCCAAGTTTCTATGGCAAATAACACATTTTCTTTCGTAAACCAACCATTATGATGTACTGCTTGATCTATTTGCGAATGAAACAGCTCGCTGTAATGTGCATTGCAAGAATCGAATGATGCATCACGAGAAGTGACTTTGTCAGAAAACTGCGTTAGGAATTTTCCTAATTGAGTAAAAGCCGTAATACGTTCTTGAATAGTCATAGGACAAAATTAAGATTGTTTCTGATATAAAAAAAGGGATAAGCAGTAGCTCATCCCTTAGATTTTCAAATAGAATCTGTTTATTGATCAGATTTATTGTCTTCTTTAGTTTCGTCAACAGAAGTTTCCGCTTCAGCAACAGCACCCGTATTTTCCTGAGTGGTAGATTTTTTTCTACGGCTACGACGTGTTGTTTTTTTCTTTTTAGCGTTTGGATTATAGTTTTCGTTATAATCTACAAACTCTATCATTGCCATCTCGGCATTGTCACCCAGACGGTTACCTAATTTTATAATACGTAAATAGCCCCCGGGTCTGTCCCCTATTTTTACCGATACATTTTTGAACAATTCCGTAACCATATATTTGTTTTTCAAATATTTGAAAACGATACGTCTATTATGAGTAGTATCATTTTTGGATTTGGTAATGATCGGTTCTACAAATTGACGTAAAGCTTTAGCTTTAGCCAATGTGGTATTGATACGTTTATGTTCGATTAGGGAACAAGCCATATTAGATAGCATTGCTTTTCTATGGGCTGTTTTTCTTCCTAAATGATTAAATTTCTTTCCGTGTCTCATCTTACTTTCAATTATCTCCGCGATTAAGCGGTTTAACTTATATTATTCTTTATCTAATTTATACTTACTCAAATCCATTCCAAAACTAAGATTTTTAGCATCGACTAATTCACTTAATTCGGTAAGAGATTTTTTACCAAAGTTTCTAAACTTCATCAAATCACTTTTATGATAAGAGACCAAATCACCTAAGGTATCCACTTCAGCTGCTTTTAAACAGTTAAGCGCTCTTACAGACAGGTCCATATCCACCAATTTGGTTTTTAACAATTGACGCATATGTAATGACTCTTCATCATAAGATTCGGTTTGTGCTATTTCATCGGCTTCCATAGTGATTCGCTCATCGGAGAAGAGCATAAAGTGTTGAATCAATATTTTAGCTGCTTCAGTCAGTGCATCCTGTGGATTGATAGAACCATCGGTTTTAATATCAAAAATCAACTTTTCATAATCGGTTTTTTGTTCTACACGATGATTTACCACTTCATATTTTACCAATTTAATTGGTGTATAGATAGAATCGGTAAATATGGTTCCCAAAGGCATTCCGGATTTTTTGTTCTCTTCTGCAGGAACAAAACCACGACCTTTCTCAATAGTCAATTCCATATGGAGTTTTACTTTTTTCTCCATATTACAGATTACCAAATCAGGATTTAAGACTTGAAAACCTGAGATAAAGGGTTGTAAATCTCCGGCAGTCAATTGTGATTTTTTAGAAACTGTAACCGTTACTGTTTCATTCTCAACATCATCAATTTGTTGTTTAAAACGTACTTGTTTTAGATTGAGAATAATGTCAGTCACATCTTCTACTACTCCGGGAATAGTAGAAAATTCATGCTCCACACCTTCTATACGAATAGACGTGATTGCATACCCCTCTAAAGAAGAAAGTAATACTCTTCTCAAAGCATTCCCAACGGTTAAACCAAATCCGGGTTCTAAAGGTCTAAATTCAAATTTACCTTCAAATTCATTGGATTCAATCTTAATAACCGTATCGGGTTTTTGAAAATTTAATATAGCCATAGTTGGTTTATTTTTCTTTATTATTTAGAGTACAATTCTACGATGAACTGCTCATTAATATTTTCAGGAATCTGAATTCTTTCCGGTACAGAAACAAAAGTTCCTTCTTTTTTATCGTTATTCCAAGTCATCCATTCATACACCGCATTTCTATTGGCCAATGAGTTTTCAATAGCTTCCAATGATTTGGATTTTTCACGTACACCAACCACATC
>CAYNFJ010000056.1:0-14586 GCA_964396505.1 uncultured Polaribacter sp.
TTTTTCTTAACAAAATCTTTACGAATTAGTTTTCCGCTGTTTAACAAAGAATCACGATCACGTAAAACCAATTCTTTGGCTTGATATACGCGTTCAAAACCGTCTTCATCTAAAATCATAATTTGGTCGGATTGTATATCGACAATCGAACCTTTTATCGCTTCATTTAGGACTGAAACTAAATCCCCTTTTTGAAATGAATGTGTCATAATTAAAACAAAAATAAACTTTTTACAGGAATCCTATGCCTTTTGATTTGCTATGTGTACTTTTACAAGATGAATATAGACTCTTTGATAAAAGAAGCCGTTTTTCAATTTGTACGGAGCAGTGGAGCAGGAGGACAGCATGTCAATAAAGTATCTACTAAGGTAATTTTACGTTTTGATATACCCAATTCTAAGTATCTTAGCCCGGAAGAAAAAGAAAAAATAAGCACGTATGTATCGCATAAAATTTCAAAAGACGGGATATTAATTTTGTCATCAGCTGCTACACGCAGTCAATTGAAAAACAAAGAACTGGTCATCACAAAATTTCGTAAACTTTTGCATAATGCCTTGATTCCAACCAAAAAAAGAAAACCGACCAAACGTCCTCATTCGGCTCATTTAAAACGCCTGATAAAGAAAAAAAATCAAGCACAAAAAAAAGTAAACAGACAAAAACCGCAATGGGAGTAAAAAAAAGTAATTCTTTTCATAAAATGAACCTTTTCCAAAATATAGTAGTACCTTTGTCGTCTCTAAAAGGGGTGTTCGTGTTATACGATCTGAGATTATACCCATTGAACCTGTACAGATAATGCTGTAAAGGAAATTTTTATAATCCAACACCTTTTTTTAGTATGTTTAATCATCACAATTTGTGATACAAATTATTTAAATATGTTAAAAAAAGTTATTTTTATCAGTGTATTATTTTTTATGGCTTATGCCACCGCACAAACCGTTCAAGAACAAGATAGTATTACCCGTCTTGACGAGGTGTTACTGACAGCTACCCGTGCAAAAGACTCTGCGCCTTTTGCCCATACCAATGTTAAAACCAAGACATTGGAATCACAGAATCTCGCACAAGATTTACCGGTTTTAATAGATCAAATGCCGTCTGTAGTGACTACCAGTGATGCAGGTGCCGGTGTGGGATATACCGGAATTAGAGTAAGAGGTTCCGACGCTACCCGTGTCAATGTGACCTTAAATGGTATTCCTTATAACGATGCCGAAAGTCAAGGAACCTATTGGGTAGATTTGCCCGATTTTGTTTCATCGGTTGAAGATATTCAATTACAAAGAGGGGTGGGAACATCCACCAATGGATCTGCCGCTTTTGGGGCAAGTTTGAGTCTTAAAACCTTGGAACCTTCAGTAAAAGGATATGCCAAAACAACCCAAGCCTTTGGATCGTTTAATACCCGAAAACACAATATCAGTATCGGATCGGGGATACATAATGGTTTTTATGCAGAAGGACGTTTGTCCAAAATTTATTCCGATGGCTATATTGATCGCGCTTTTTCCGATTTGTTTTCCTTTTATACCGAAGCCGGTTTTAAAAACAAGAAAACAGCAGTAAAGGTTATTGTCTTTGGTGGAAAAGAAAAAACCTATCAATCTTGGTATGGTACTCCTGAAGCGGTTATTTTAGGAGATGCAGATGCAATAGAAGATTTTATTTCCCGAAATTGGATATCCGGAGTCGATGCAGATAACCTCAGGAATTCAGGGAGAACCTACAATCATTATTTGTACAAGAATCAAATAGATAATTACTCACAAAATCATTATCAATTCCATATATCTCATCAATTAAATACGGTTTTATCAGCTACTTTTTCATTAAACTATACCAAAGGAAACGGGTATTACGAACAGTATAAAGACGATGAAAAAGTAGCAGATTATTTTCCGGCACACACCGATGGTGATGCAGAAGGCGATGTGGTGCGAAGACGCTGGTTGGACAATGATTTCTATGCGGCGGTTTATTCTCTAAATTATACCAAAGAAAAAATAGCTTT
Organism: uncultured Polaribacter sp.; assembly: GCA_964396505.1. Taxonomy (GTDB): domain Bacteria; phylum Bacteroidota; class Bacteroidia; order Flavobacteriales; family Flavobacteriaceae; genus DQTL01. The sequence continues at coordinate 2,024 of CAYNFJ010000056.1, forward strand.
ATCCTTGGGTGGCGGCTATAATCAATACAAAGGAAATCATTTTGGGAAATTGATTTGGGATTCTTTTCCCGTTGCCATTCCTACAGGAAGTGAATATTATGATAATACCGGTAATAAAACAGATTTTAATTCCTATATAAAAGGGATCTACACCTTGAACCGACAACTCAGTGTTTTTGCCGATGCTCAAATTCGTTTACTCAGTTACAAAGCTTCCGGTCTTAGCGCCGATTTATTGCCTATTGAGGTAGCACAAAACTATACCTTCTTTAATCCAAAGTTAGGTGCTACGTATAAAATAGATAATTACAACAGTACGTATGCCTCTTTTGCAATTGCCAATAGAGAACCCAATCGTGATGATTTGGTAAAAAATCCGGTTTTGCCGAAGGCTGAGAAATTAATGGATTGGGAAGCCGGTTACCGATTGAAAACATCAAAATATTACGCCACTATCAATGGCTATTATATGGATTACAAAGACCAATTGGTATTGACCGGTGCTCTGGATGATGTAGGAGATCCAATTCGTCAAAATGTGGCAGCTAGTTACCGTGCCGGTATCGAATTGCAGGTGGGTTATCAATTTTCAAATAAATTAAAAATGGATATCAACACCACTTGGAGTCAGAATAAAATCAAAGCGTATGATTATTTGGTGTATGATACACAATACGATCCAAATACTTGGGAGGAAGTGTCTTATCAACCCGTAATCACTACATTCAAGAATACGGATATTGCTTTTTCTCCCCAATTGATTGCAGGTAGTACGCTGACATTTACACCGGCTGAAAACTTTTCTTTGGCACTTATTTCCAAATATGTAGGGAAACAATATTTGGATAATACTTCCAATGATGCTAAAATCATTAAATCGTATTTTGTTAATAATCTGAATGCTTCTTATACGATAAAACCGTCTTGGATAAAAACTGTCAGCTTTAACTTACTGGTAAATAATTTGTTTGATAGAATGTATGAATCCAATGGTTATACCTACAGTTATTACTACAGAGCAGTAGGCTCCGGCGATGATGCTATTACAGAAAAGTTCTATTACCCGCAGGCGGGTATAAACTTTTTAATGGGTGTGAATCTTTCGTTTTAATTGAGTTTTTCTAGTTGTTTTGAAACGATTTTCGTACATTTGTTATCCTTTATATCAAGAGGAATGATGGGTTTATGCTATCATTTCTTTTGATGTTATTAAATTAATATCGGATAAAATGATAGAATTTATCTTAAACAATACCAAAATTCAAACCGCCGCCAAGACAGGAATGAGCTTGCTACATTTTATAAGAGAAGAGCAAGGCTTAAAAGGAACTAAGTCAGGATGTAAGGAAGGCGATTGTGGCGCCTGTACGGTGCTTCTCGGGAGTTTAGAGGCAAACGGCAAGATCTCGTATAAAAGTGTCACCTCTTGTTTAACACCTTTGGCAAATGTACAAGGAAAACATGTGGTCACGGTTGAAGGTTTAAATCTGGACAGAGAACTCAATGTAGCTCAAAAAGCAATTAAGGATAATTTTGCTACGCAATGTGGTTTTTGTACCCCCGGTTTTGTCAATTCCCTTTCCGGTTTGGCATTGCAAAACAAAGGGGTCAACCATGAAGATGCAATTCACGCCATTAGTGGTAATATCTGCCGTTGTACCGGTTATAAATCTATTGAAAAAGCAGCTGCCACAGTGGTAGATAAACTTCAAGATAAAGACATGTCTCAAGATTTGGAATGGTTGGTAGCGCATCATTTTATCCCTGATTATTTTAAAGAAATTCCAGAAAAAATCGCAAAAATCAATCAATCCGATATGGAATCTGAAGGTGTTTTGGTCGGTGGTGGAACGGATTTGTATGTTCGATACGCCGATACCTTATTGGAACAGCATATTCAGCGCACCAAAAACCTTGTCGGCAATCACATTTCTATAAAGGATGGCATTTGTACCATCGAAGCGGGTGCTACCGTAAGCGATTTGCTTGTAAATGATGAATTGAACACTTATTTTACGCATCTTCCGGAGTATGTGAAGTTGATTTCATCGGAACAAATACGCAATATGGCGACTGTGGCGGGAAACTTTGTCAATGCTTCTCCTATTGGAGATTTATCCATTTTCTTCTTGGCTCTCAACAGTACATTGCATATAAAGAATGCCGGAGGAAAGAGCCGTTATATTCCCTTTAAAGCATTTTTTAAAGACTACAAAAAAATAGATTTGGCAACAGATGAATATATTGTGGACATTTCTTTTGAATTGGAAAAAGATGCACATTATTTCAATTTTGAAAAAGTTAGTAAACGAACCCATTTGGATATTGCATCGGTCAATACGGCGATCAGTCTTAAATTGACCAATAAAGTGGTGTACGATATAGGATTATCTATCGGTGGGGTAGCGGCTATTCCTACTTTTTTATCCAAAACAGCCCGTTTTATAAAAGGCAAGGAGTTAAGCGTGCCTATCTTAAAAGAAGCACAAGAAATAATGCAATCCGAAATTACTCCTATTAGTGATGTAAGGGGAAGTAAGGCATACAAAGGTCTGTTGGCAAAACAACTATTTTATGCGCATTTTATCCGTTTATTTCCCAATCAATTCAACCTTAAAGATTTTACAGCATGAAAAATAAAGATTCCTATGGACATGTAAGGGGTGAGTCCTTGTTTGTAGATGATATTAGCTTGATTCAAGGTACTTTGCACGGCTTGGTTTTTGATGCGCCGGTAGCTCATGCCGGTATTAAGAATATCGATTATTCCAAGGCTGAAAATCTAGAAGGTGTAGTCCGTATTTTTACCTACCGTGATATACCGGGCACCAACCAAATAGGCGGTATTATTTCTGATGAACCTCTATTTGCTGAAAAAGAAATTCACTTTATGGGACAGCCCATTGCTTTTATCGTTGCTGAAAGCTTGGCAATTGCCAAAAAAGCCCGCGCACTGATTGCGATAGAATTGGATGAATTACCTGTGATTACTTCTGCAAAAGAAGCTTATGATAAAGGTTTGTTCACCAATGCACCCCGGACTTTTGTGAAGGACGATGTTGAAAAAGGTTTTAAACAGGCTGATTATGTTTTTGAAGGAGAAGTATTTACCAATGGACAGGAACACTTATATCTGGAAACACAATCGGCGTATGCTTACCTTACGGAAAATGGAAATGTAAAGATTACCGCTTCTACTCAAGGTCCCACTTTGGTACAAAAGATAGTGGCTCAAGTTTTGGGATTATCGATGCATAAAGTAGAATTGGAAGTGATTCGATTAGGAGGTGGTTTTGGCGGTAAAGAGGATCAAGCAACTGCTTGGGCAACTATGGTAGCCTTGGGAGCTTATCTTTTAAAAACACCGGTAAAATTAGTCTTAGAACGTCATGACGATATCAAGATGACCGGGAAACGACACCCCTATCATACTTTTTATAAAATAGGAATTAATAAAGATTTGAAAATTATAGCTTTTGAAGCAGATTACCTTCAAAATGCCGGTGCCGCCGCCGATTTGTCTCCTGCCATTGCCGAACGAACTTTGTTTCATGGAACCAATAGCTATTACATTGAAAATGTCAAAATGACGGTATACAGTTGTAAAACCAATTTAGCACCCAATACTGCGTTTAGAGGTTTTGGCGGACCTCAAGGAATGTTTGTTATAGAAGCTGCAATAGTTAAGGCTGCTCAAGAATTGAATGTGCCGGCTTATCAAATTCAAGAAGCAAACTTGATCCGTGAACATGATGAATTTTCGTATGGACAAATAGCCGAAAACGTATGGATGACAAAGTTGTGGAATACTGCAAAAACCACCTTTAATTTTGATAAAAAAGTAGCTGAAGTCACAGATTTTAATGTGCAAAATACACAATATAAAAAAGGAATAGCACTGATGCCGATAACCTTCGGTATTTCCTTTACCAATACCCCGATGAATCACGCACGCGCTTTGGTACATATCTATCAAGATGGAAGCGTGGGAGTCAGTACCGGTGCGGTGGAAATGGGGCAAAGTGTCAATACTAAAATGCTTCAAGTCGCTGCTATTACCTTGGGAATTAATCCTGAAAAAGTTAAAATAGAAACCACCAATACGACTCGTGTAGCCAATACTTCACCCACAGCTGCCAGTACCGGAGCAGATTTAAATGGAAAAGCGGTTTTACAAGCCTGTACTAATTTGGTGAAAAGATTACAAAAAGTAGCTGTTGATCAATTGCAACTGTCTAAAGATGATGCAATTGAGCTTAAAAATGATTTGGTGTATGTCAATGGAAAAAAATCGGATTTGAGTTGGGAGTCTTTGGTGATGGAAGCTTTTTTACAACGTGTAAGTTTATCAGAAAACGCACATTATGCGACACCGGAAATTCATTTTGATAAATCCAAAGAGAAAGGACATCCTTTCGCTTATCACGTATATGGAACTGCCTTGACAGTAGCTACTGTTGACTGTTTACGGGGAACGTACAAATTTGATTCGGTTGAGATTATGCACGATTTTGGAAAAAGTATCAATCCGGGAATTGATGTTGGGCAAGTAGAAGGTGCCTTGGTGCAAGGGCTGGGTTGGGTTACAATAGAAGAAATAAGTCACGATGCCAAGGGTAGGTTACTCTCCAATTCGCTATCCAGTTATAAAGTTCCCGATATATATGCAGTACCTGAAAAAATTACGGTACTTCCTTATGAAAACGAGGGCAATGAGCTGGCAATTTTAAAATCTAAAGCTGTAGGCGAACCTCCGTTTATGTATGCCATTGGCGGATATTTTGCCTTACAAAATGCTATAAAAGCTTTTAATCCTGATTACGATAAGAAAGTAGATGCACCGATGACACCAGAAAAAGTATTAATGGCTTTATACAACGAATAGCGGATGGAGTTTTGGAAAAAATTAGTTGATAAATTAAAGAACAATCATACAGTAATGTTACTTTTGATTGTGTCTCATGATGGTAGTTCACCGGGCAGACAGGGTTTTAAAATGCTGGTTTCGGATGATGATTTTTTGTTTGGATCCATTGGTGGAGGACGTACGGAATTTACCTTGGCAGAAAAGGCAAAGACACTTTTGAAAGAAGGTCTTGATCAGCCCTTTTTACAAAATCAAGTTCACAGAAAAGGCGTGCCTGATAGCTCCGGAATGATTTGTGCAGGCGAACAATTGGTGGCTTTTTATCCGATGAATCAGGAACATATTTCCGTTATAGAAACCATTCTTACAGATGATAGTGGTGTTTTAACACTGACGGAACGTAGCTTTACTTACCGTTTAGATACAATGACTGATAGTGATTTTGGTTTTTTGATTTTTCCGGATAATAAGTGGAAATACCAAGAAAAAATAAACCGCAAGTCTTATGTATATCTGGTAGGTGGTGGTCACGTAGGATTGGCAGTTGCCAAACTGTTTCACACCTTGGATTTTGAGGTAACGATGTTCGATGACCGGAAAAACCTCAATACATTTGAAGAAAACACCTATTCTGACCACAAATTTATTATTGATTACACTGATATTGCCGATTATATTAAGGAAGGAGAACGTACTTATGTAGTCATTCTCACGCACGGTTACCAAGTAGATCGATTGATTTTTAGCAAGCTTTTGCCTAAAAATTACAAATACATTGGTTTGTTGGGCAGTAAAGCCAAAATAGCAGCTATGTTTAAAACCATGATTGCCGATGGTTTTGACAAAGATCTATTACAAAAAGCCGATGCACCTATCGGAATTTCTATCAAAAGTAAAACCCCGGCAGAAATAGCTGTCAGCATTGCGGCAAAGATAATATCTATACGAAATGCTTGATGAAAAAACCTCACGAAGTGCATAACTTGGTGAGGTTTAATCAGGAATTGATTACAATTTTTGCTTGAGCTTTTGTATCAGTTGTTTGTCGTGTATTTGTTCCCCGAATTTGGTATAGAATTCGAGCTTTCCTTTTTTTACATAAAAGAAATAGGTTTTGTTTTTATAAGTTACATAACCGGTATTGTCATCCGGAACTTTGGTAGTTTTTTCCTGTTTATTTTCGTTAAATGTAAGAATTTCGATGACCCCATTCTCGCCTTTAGTTCCATATCTTTTTAGAGCTTCTTTCCCTTTATAGACCGTAATGCGCTGTACTTGGTCCGAGTCAATGTCTTGTATGGATTTTAGGGGGCTTATTTTCCCATTTTTTACAATCAGTACATGGGCTGATTCATTATTGGAATCTTGAATCACCTGAACAGAAGCATTAGTCGAAATGATTGTTTTGTCTTTGTCTGTACTATTTGAATTACTTTGATTTGATTCTTGAAGGGTTCCGTTAGTATCAGTTGTGAATACCATAATATTACTTTCTCCTGATTGTGAAATAAAGAGATGATCTGCCACAAATCCGACGACAATGGGGCTAATGGGTTGATCGCTATTTGAAACAGCCTTGCTGGTTTTTTGATGATTGGCTTTGTTTTCTAAAGCTAAGCTAATTCCTGTTATTTCCCCTTTTGAGTTGCGTTTTAAGTGGGTATATTGAAATACAATACCCGCTTCCTTAAATTTCGCTTGATACTCTTGAAGTTCTTTGTCGGTAGTGTTTTTTTGAATGCTTAGCACCAGATTATTTTCATCACCGGTTGTTTTGAGTAGTACTTTGTCATTGGGTTTAGACACCACATAGTTGATTACTTCTTTTTTGTTAAAGGATACGATAAAAAATCCTAATAACGGCAGGATTAACAAATGCTTAAACTTTTGTGCTTTGTTGGATTGGTTTTGTTGCATCATAATAATACGTTTTTTAATGAATGAATTGTAAAAATTTGTATATCGTGCAAACGGTATTTTTTGTGTAGCGGTTTTAAGCAATAGATATTGATAATTTTTGGCTGTTACAATGCTGTTTTTGGACAAATCATCGGCTATGAATTCTAGGTTTTGGCGCAGGCTCTTACCATACAACCAGACAAAAGGATTGAACCATTGCAGGCTTTGTAACAAACCGATTAATAGTAAATCTACGCTATGTGCTTGTTGTAAATGAACTTGTTCGTGAGCTATAATTGTTTCATTTTCCAGTGTAGAGAATCCATTTTTGGGGAGTATGATGTTATTAAAAAAAGAAAAAGGCAATATACTCTTATCAGTATATATAACTCTGTATTTTCCAATAACTTTTCCTTTTTTCCTTACAATAAATACATACAGACTTCCTAGAGAAATTAAATATCGTAAAATAAAAACCGATAATCCTATAAGATATATAACCCAAATGAGTTCTTTATAAGTCCAAGTTGTAGCAATGTTATTTTGATTAGTAACGGGTAAATCCCATTGAGGACTATCGGTTAAAATCACTGTCTTAATGACCGGAATATACCATAAAGGAATAAGCAGTGCAATGAAAATCCCCACTATGAAAAACAAACGATTGATTTGGTAAAAAGTGTCTTTTTCCAGCAATATTTTGTAAAACAACCAGAATAGTCCTATGATAGCACTTGATTTAATAAGATATTCCATGCGACGCTTTATTTTTTTTGGTTCTTTTCAATGAGTTTAATAATATCCTTTAACTCTTCAATAGATATCTTTTCTTCTTTCGCAAAAAAGGATACTACATTTTTATAGGAGTCTTCAAAGTAGTTGTGTATGGTTTTTTGCATAAAAGTATTGCGGTATGTTTCCTTATCTACCGTGGGATAGTATTGGTGTGTTTTACCATAGGCAACATGCTTTACAAACCCCTTATCTTCCATTTTGCGAATGATAGTAGATATGGTGTTGTAATGAGGTTTAGGATCAGGTAATTCTCGTATTACATCTTTGACAAAAGCTTTTTGGAGCTTCCACAATACTTGTAATATTTCTTCTTCTTTGTTGGTAAGTCGTTCCATATTAGTGCTAGTTTAATACAAAAAAAGCCCTTTATGTCCTTAGATTACTCGCTGTCTATAAAGGACTTTACCGTTTGCTTGGCAAATATATAACTATAAAAGTAGTTATACAACTATTATTGTAGTTAAATTATGTTAAAATTTTTAATAAATTGATAATCAACTATTTATAAAAACATATTTAACACTTGTATCAATATGTTAGCAAATTATGTAACGAATAAAAGGCTAAAAAATGAGTTTAGAACGCCGGTTTGCGTTTTTCCAAAAAAGCGGTGGTGCCTTCCGTAAAATCTTCGGTGCCGAAGAGGCTTCCAAACTCAAGTATTTCGGTTTCAAATCCGTTTTTGCTTTTGTCAAATCCCGCATTGATAGACCGGATGGCAGCGGCAATAGCCGTACCCGAGTTACGGGCTATTTTTCCGGCTATTTTTTGGCACAAAGGCAATAATTCTTCTTGAGATACGACGTGATTGACCAATCCCCATTCCTTGGCATCTTCAGCGCCGATCATTCCGGCTGTCATAATCAGTTCCATCGCCTTTCCTTTCCCAACTAATTGTGCCAATCGCTGTGTTCCGCCGTAGCCGGGAATAACTCCCAGAGATACTTCGGGTAAACCCATCTTAGCTTGATCTGAAGCAATTCTAAAATGCGAAGCCATAGCCAATTCCAAACCACCACCGAGGGCAAATCCGTTTACGGCAGCGATAACCGGTGTTTCAAGATGGGCGACAAAATCAAATAATAATTCTTGACCCTTGCGTGCCAAATCAGCTCCTTGGGTCACATCAAAATCAGCAAATTCAGATATATCAGCACCGGCAACAAAGGCTTTTTCACCGCTCCCGGTAATGATAATTACTCGACAATTTTCATCAGCATCGGCATCAGCAAAAGCGTCGTGTAATTCTTGAATGGTTTCTTTGTTGAGTGCGTTTAGTTTTTTAGGACGATTAATGGTAATGGTGGTAATACTGCCATTTTCCTGAATTAATAGGTTGTGATAGCTCATAATTGATGTCTGGTATAAAAGTGAAATACAAAAATACGGAATTTAGCAGAAAATAGAAACTTGAAAAGTGTAAAGTTACAAGGCTATACGAGATACATGACACTAATGATGTATGTGAATTGATTTATTGGGCTTTTATATCTGTGTAAAGGATACTATAATTTGCTACGAACAAACGCCTTGTAGGCTTCGGGAGTATTGATGTTCAGTAATATACCGGAATTATTTACCGGAACACTTTTAATGGAGAATTGTTTTATAAAATCCGATAAAATACGCGTTTTATCCTTTTCGAGAATAATTTGCTCGCTTACTTGCCGGTCAATGAGAACCGGATGACCGCCTTTTCCTTGGAAAGTGGGCTTTATTATCGCCGCTTGATTTTTATTTTTCCATAACAAATGGAGTATCTCAACATCTACAAAGGGATTATCTACATTGTGGATAAAAACGGAACTATTTGTATTAGTGCGATTTTGTAAACCTACTTGTATGGAATAAAAACGTTCGCTTTCTTCTCTTGTATTAAGAATTATTTTACATTCGTTTTTGATATGTGGAATGTTATCTTGTATCCATTGCGCACTTTCCCTGTTTACCACCACCACAATATCAGAAATTCCAAACGATTGGTATTGTACCAAAATATGTGTGATAAAATGGCTCTTATCCTTGTGTAAAAGAGCCAATTTTGGAAACCCCATACGGGAGGATTTTCCGGCGGCGAGGAGTAAAAGACTTTTTTGTGTGAAATTATGAACTGTCAATATATATTGTAAAATTATGATAATCTGTTAATTGCAACCATATTCTTTTATAGATTATTCAAAAAGTTTATAAAAAAAATAAAAGCATGATATTTGTCATATAAAAATATTAGAATATATGTGTACCTTCGGTGCGTTTAATCTCAAAAACAAATATATGAATAATATTTATGATAAAATCAATCAATTAGCTGAAAAATATAAAGACTACACAGCTGAAAATTTATCCAAATTAGTACAAATAAAATCCCTGAGTATGGGAGAAAAAGAGGTGCAATTGGAGCTCAAACGACAAATGGAAGAAGCCGGATTTGATGAGGTACGCATAGATGGTTTGGGAAATGTTATCGGTAGAATTGGAAATGGAAAAACCGTTTTAGCTATTGACGGTCATATGGATACGGTCGATATGGGACAGTTAGAAAATTGGGATTTTGATCCGCTGGGAGGTGAAATCAAAGACGGTTTTGTACACGGTCGCGGTACGGTAGATCAAGAAGGTGGTCCTGCTTCATTTGTCACTAGCGGACGTATCTTAAAAGAATTGGGTTTTGATCGTGATATGACTATTTACTTTGTAGGAAGTGTGATGGAGGAAGATTGCGATGGTTTGTGTTGGAAATATATAGTTGAAGAAGAAAAAATAAAACCCGATTTTGCCATCAGTACCGAGCCGACCAATCTCAATATTTACAGAGGGCACCGCGGACGTATGGAAATGCATGTCAGCTTCTATGGTATTTCTTCGCACGGGTCAGCTCCAGAACGAGGTAAAAACGCCATTTATATGGCTTCTAAAGTAGCTTTGGAGATAGAAAAACTCAACGAACAATTAAAATACGATGAATTCCTAGGAAGAGGAAGTGTGACGATATCTGAGATTGTTTCGGGCAGTCCATCACTTTGTGCCGTATCCGATTTTGCCCGAATTCATTTGGACAGACGTCTTACCTGGGGTGAAACCAAAGAATCTGCCGTAGCAGAAATAGAAGAACTTATCAAGGGAATGAATGCCAAAGTTGAGGTACTTCATTATGAAGAAACCGCTTATACCGGCTTGAAATATGGCATGGAAAAATATTTCCCAACTTGGAAAATTCCTGAAGACCATCAAGTAGTACAAACCGGTGTAAAAGCCTATAAAAATTTATTTAATAAAAATCCCAAAGTCGATAAATGGACTTTCTCTACCAATGGTGTTACCATCAATGGATATTATGACATTCCGATGATTGGTTTTGGTCCCGGAAACGAGGTATTGGCACACGCACCTAACGAAAAAGTACCCATTCATGATTTGATTGTGGCTTCTGCTTTTTATGCCGCATTTGCCTACGAATTGGATGTATAATCACACACTTTCATTCGAATCCTGAATCCTGAATCTTGAAAACTGAATACCAAAAATCAAAATACAAAACATATGAATTTAAAAAAACGAATCAAAAAACTAAAGCAAATAAAATCAAAACTCTATAAAAAAGATTTTTTACTCACGTGGGAAAAAAGCCCCGAAGATTTGGAAATGATATTAGAAGTTGCCGATATTTTAAAGCAATTACGTGATGAAAATATATCACCCAAAGTATTTGCTTCCGGATTGGCCGTATCCATTTTTAGAGATAATTCCACCCGCACCCGTTTTTCGTATGCTTCTGCTGCGAATCTATTAGGTTTGGAAGTGCAGGATATGGACGAAAAAAAATCGCAAGTGGCACATGGAGAAACCGTTCGTGAAACTGCCAATATGATTTCATTTCTCACAGATGTGATTGGTATTCGTGATGATATGTACCTGGGCGAAGGACATAAATATATGTTGGAAGTTGCCGAAGCCTTAGATGAAGGTTATAAAGAAGGTGTGTTACCCAATCGTCCCGGTATTGTCAACCTGCAATGCGATATGGATCACCCCACACAATCCATGGCCGATTTATTACACCTGAAAAAAGAATTTGGTTCTTTGGAAAATTTAAAAGGAAAAAAACTGGTAATGAGTTGGGCTTATTCTCCCAGTTACGGAAAACCCATGTCGGTACCTCAAGGAATCATTGGCTTACTTTCCCGTTATGGAATGGATATCGAATTAGCGTATCCGGAAGGATATGAATTAATCCCTGAAATTGTAGAAATAGCTAAAAAGAATGCCAAAGCCAGTGGTGGTTCCTTTACAATCAGCCATTCTATGAAAGATGCGGTTAAAGATGCCGATATCGTCTATCCCAAAAGCTGGGCACCTTATCACATTATGCAAAAACGCACCGAACTCTTGAAAAAGGGAGATACTGCCGGTTTAGATGCTTTGGAAAAAAGTTGTTTAGCCGAAAATGCCAAATTCAAGGATTGGGAATACGATGAAGAAAAAATGAAATCGACCAAAAAAGGTAAGGCCCTGTATATGCACTGCCTTCCTGCCGATATTACAGATGTATCTTGCAAAGAAGGAGAGGTGGCAGCGACTACTTTTGAACAATATCGTATTAAAACCTATCACGAAGCCGGTTTTAAGCCCTACATCATTGCTGCAATGATGTTTACTAATCAATTTAAAAATCCGGCAAAAATGTTAAATAAAATACTAAAAAAAGGGAGAAAAAGAAAGGGGATGTAATTGAAAGTAAATACAATGTCTGATAACTTGGTTTGATTCTATTCTTGTCAAGGGGATGGTCACAGAGGAATGAATAAGGTATTGCTAAGTAATGAAAGCGTTGTTTTAAAAATCAGTTTACGTCTGTGTTGATGTTGTATGGTGATAGGTAAGAGGAGTGTTTGAAGATGTTGAGTGAATTGGAATTTTGTAAGTAATAATCTACAATAGATTAGTTTTTTTTAGTAGTGTCCGATTAAAAAAAATTTAAAAGTGGGATTTCCTTTTGGATTTC
>CAYNFJ010000057.1:0-13640 GCA_964396505.1 uncultured Polaribacter sp.
ATGAGTTTTCAATAGCTTCCAATGATTTGGATTTTTCACGTACACCAACCACATCGCCGGGGTTTAAGCTATAAGAAGGGATGTTAACAATACTACCATTTACAGTAATATGTCTGTGAGAGACCAATTGTCTGGCAGCACTTCTGGTAGGTGCAATACCTAGTCGGTAAACTACATTGTCCAATCTAGCTTCGCAAAGTTGTAATAATATTTCACCGGTAATACCACTTCTACGTTGCGCTTTTTTAAACAAATTACTGAATTGTTTTTCTAAAATACCATAGGTATATTTAGCTTTTTGTTTTTCTTGCAACTGTATCGCATATTCCGATTTTTTGCCACGTCTTCTGTTATTACCGTGTTGTCCCGGGGGATAGTTTTTTTTCTCAAAACTTTTATCGGGGCCAAAGATGGGCTCTCCGAATTTTCTTGCAATTTTAGTTCTAGGTCCAGTATATCTAGCCATTTCTTTTGATTTAAATAAGAACGATTACGAATTAAGGTCTAGAATTTAATCCTTCGATAATCTGAGCGTTCTTACGATTATTATTAAATTATTATACTCTTCTACGTTTTGGAGGGCGACATCCATTATGTGGTAAAGGGGTTACATCAATAATTTCAGTAATCTCTACACCACTATTGTGAATGGCACGCATGGCAGATTCTCTACCATTTCCGGGTCCTTTGACATACGCCTTCACTTTTCGTAAACCTAATTCATAGGCAACTTTAGCAGCGTCTTCAGCAGCTAATTGAGCGGCATAAGGGGTGTTTTTCTTAGAACCTCTAAAGCCTTGTTTTCCGGCAGATGACCAAGAAATAACATCTCCTTTTTTATTTGTCAAAGTGACAATAATATTATTAAAAGAAGCATGAATATGAGCCTCGCCCACAGCTTCAATAATTACTTTACGTTTTTTTGTGACTGTCTTTTTCGCCATAATTCAGCTATTATTTAGTTGCTATTTTTTTGTTAGCAACAGTTTTACGTTTACCTTTTCTAGTTCGTGAATTATTTTTGGTTCGTTGTCCTCTTAAGGGTAATCCCGTTCTATGACGGATTCCTCTATAAGAACCAATATCCATTAAACGTTTGATGTTTAACCGTGTTTCGGAACGTAATTCACCTTCAATGGTGTATTTTCCGGCTTCTTCACGAATATGAGCTATTTCATCATCTGTCCAATCTTGAACTTTAGTGTTTACATCAACTTTAGCATTCACTAAAATTTCTTTTGCTCTACTTCTTCCAATGCCGTAAATATAAGTCAGTGCAATGACACCTCTCTTATTATTCGGAATATCGATACCTGCTATTCTTGCCATAATTATCCCTGTCTTTGTTTATGTTTTGGATTCTTTTTGTTAATTACGTATAATCTTCCCTTACGACGTACGATAACGTCATCGGCAGATCTTTTCTTTAAGGATGCTCTTACTTTCATTTCTTTTAATATCTGTATGTTATTCTTGCTTTACTTAAATCGTATGGACTCATTTCTAATTTTACTTTATCTCCCGGTAAGAGTCTAATGTAGTGCATTCTCATCTTACCCGAAATATGCGCAGTAACCACATGTCCATTTTGTAATTCTACACGAAACATTGCATTTGACAATGCTTCGGTTATGGTTCCATCTTGTTCTATTGCGGGTTGTTTTGCCATACTATACTATTTATTATTTAGTTCTTCGTCCGGTACTTGTTTTCATCAATCCATCATAGTGATGGTTTAATAAATAAGCATTTATTTGTTGTATCGTATCCATGGCGACACCTACCAAAATTATCAAAGAAGTACCTCCGTAAAATAATGCCCAATTATGTTGCACACCAAATTGAGTAACAATAGATGGCAAAATAGCTAAAAATGCTAGAAACAAAGAACCCGGAAATGTTATCCTAGATAAGATTGTGTCTAATAATTCGGCAGTATCATGTCCGGGTTTAACACCCGGTATAAAACCATTACCTCTTTTTAAATCATCCGCCATTTTATTGGTCGGAATAGTAATTGCCGTATAGAAATAACTAAATATTATAATTAATACAGCAAATAAAATATTGTACGATAATCCAAACATATTTCCAAATTGGATACCGATAGATTTTACGGCTTCATTTTCAGATTGCGCTAACAATCCCGGCACAAACATCAATGCTTGTGCAAAGATAATAGGCATTACTCCAGCCGAATTTAATCGTAATGGTATATAATCTCTGGCGCTTCCAATGGTTTTTATCGCACCGATAACTGATCGTTTGGCATATTGTACCGTAACTCTTCGTACGGCTGTAACCAAATATACAGCTGCCATAATCACCAAGAACCAAACTACCAACTCCAACAAAATCATAATCAAGGCTCCTTGACCGGCAGACAACTTAGAGGTTACTTCATTCATAAAAGAACCCGGGAAACGTGCCATAATACCAACCATAATCAATAATGAGATACCATTTCCTATTCCCTTATCGGTAATCTTTTCTCCTAACCACATCGCAAATACAGAACCGGTCATTAAGAGTATCAAAGAAGACACAAAGAACAAACCGCCATGTCCCATTGTAAAGGCTGATTCAGGAACACCTACTCGACTCATATTCGCGATATATGCAGGTCCTTGAACCAAGGTTATTAAAATAGTTAACCAGCGGGTAATCTGTGTTTTTTTGTTTCGACCACTCTCTCCATCTTTATCTAATTTTTGTAGATAGGGAACTGCAATACCCATCAATTGAACAACAATAGATGCAGAAATATAAGGCATAACCCCTAAAGCCATAATGGAAGCTCTAGAAAATGCACCACCGGTAAAGGCGTTAATAATCCCTAACAAACCACCTTGTGTATTGGTTGCTGCCGTTAATTGTGTAGTATCTATACCAGGGAGAGAAACCTGTGCCATAAAACGGTAAACCGCCATAAAGCCCAAAGTTAGAATCAACTTATTTCTAAGTTCTTCTATCTTCCAAATATCTTTTATGGTTTGTATTAACTTCTTCATTGAATATATTATAATTCGGTTACTGAACCACCTGCTTTTTCAATAGCGGCTTTTGCGGTTGCTGTAAATTTATGAGCGGTAACATTGAGTTTGGCTTTTAATTCACCACGTCCCAAAATTTTAACCATTTCATTTTTACGCATTAATCGATTGTCAATCAATACTTGAATATCTACAGTATCTTTTATTTTACCGGCATCTACAAGAGCTTGTAATGTATCGATATTGACACCTTGATACTCTTTTCTGTTGATATTGGTAAATCCAAATTTAGGCACACGTCTTTGCAAAGGCATTTGTCCACCTTCAAATCCTAGTTTTCTAGAATATCCTGATCGTGATTTAGCACCTTTATGACCTCTGGTAGCGGTACCACCTTTACCGGATCCTTGACCTCGTCCGACACGTTTACTCAAATGAGTACTTCCTTTCGCAGGTTTTAAACTATGTAATTCCATTCGTTATATATCTTATTAAATTTCTGTAACAGAAACTAAATGTTGTACTTTACTGACCATTCCTAAAATCTCGGGAGTAGCATTATGCACTACTTCTTGATTTATTTTACGCAATCCCAATGCTTCCATTGTGCGTTTTTGTGTACCCGGTCTTCTGATAACACTTCTTACTTGTTTTACTCTAATCTTACCCATGGCTCTACTATTATCCGTTAAATACTTTATCTAAAGAAACACCTCTATCTTTGGCAACCATTTCAGGACTTCTCAATTGTAACAAGGCATCGAATGTTGCTTTGACTACGTTATGAGGATTGGATGATCCTTGAGATTTTGATAACACGTTATGGACCCCAACAGATTCCAATACGGCACGCACGGCACCACCGGCGATAACTCCGGTACCATCTGAAGCCGGTTTAATAAACACTCTGGCACCACCAAACTTTCCTTTTTGTTCATGAGGAATAGTTTTGTGCACGATAGGAATACGTATTAAATTCTTTTTGGCATTTTCAATGGCTTTGGCAATAGCAGTTGCCACATCTTTAGATTTTCCTAAACCGTGACCTACTACACTCTCACCGTCACCTACAACTACAATAGCTGAGAATCCAAAAGTTCTACCACCTTTGGTTACTTTAGTAACTCTTTGTACGCCAACTAAGTGATCTTGTAATTCTAAACCACTAGGTTTTACACGTTCTACATTTTTATATTTACTATACATAGTGCTTATCTTAAAATTTTAAACCTGCTTCTCTGGCTGCATCGGCAAAAGCCTTTACTCTACCGTGATATAAATATCCGTTACGATCAAATGCACATTTGTCAATTCCGGCTTTAAGAGCTTTCTCGGCAAATACTTTACCAACTGCTGCTGCAGTGGCAACTTTATTTCCGTCGGTATCAACACCTTTTTCTCTAGATGATGCGGCCACTAATGTTTTACCGGTAGTATCATCTATCAATTGTGCATAAAATTCTTTGTTACTACGAAAAACACTTAATCTGGGTTTTTCGGTAGTTCCTGAAACTATCTTACGAATTCTTTTCTTGATTCGTTGTCTTCTTTCTAATTTTGTTAATCCCATATCGTTATACTAATTAGGCTGTTTTACCAGCTTTTCTTCTAATAATTTCTCCTACAAATTTCACACCTTTTCCTTTGTAAGGTTCCGGTTTACGGAAAGATCGGATCTTTGCGGCTACCTGCCCTACCAATTGTTTGTCAAAAGAAGTGAGTTTAATAATAGGATTTTTTCCTTTTTCGGATATTGTTTCCACTTTGACTTCCGGGGCAATATCCAAAACAATACTGTGTGAAAAACCTAGTGCCAGCGTCAATACTTGACCTTGATTGGAAGCACGATACCCCACACCTACTAACTCTAGCTCTTTCGTCCAACCGGTAGCCACACCCATAACCATATTATTGACTAAAGATCGGTATAAACCGTGCATAGCGCGGTGGTGTTTGCTGTCAGAAGGGCGTTTTACATATACAGCACCATCTTCAATAGCTATTTCTACATCTTTAAATTCTTGTACCAATTCACCTAACTTACCTTTTACGGTAATTACATTGTCTTTAATATCAATGTTCACACCATCGGGTATTGTAATTGGGTTATTTCCTATTCTTGACATCTCTTAAACTATTCTATATTAATAAATGTAACATAATACCTCGCCACCAACATTTTCGGCAATTGCTTTTTTATTGGTCATCACTCCCTTGGAAGTAGATACAATGGCAATTCCCAAACCGTTTAATACTCTAGGCATATCGTCTGCACCAACGTACTTACGTAAACCGGGAGTACTTACTCTTTGTAATTTTTTAATTACAGAAGTTTTGGTTTCCTTGTTATATTTTAAGGCAATTTTAATCATTCCTTGTTTATTATCATCCAGAAATTTGTAGCTTAAAATATAGCCTTGATCAAATAAGATTTTAGTAATCTCTTTTTTTATTTTAGAGGCTGGTATTTCTACAACTCTGTGTCCTGCATTAAATGCATTTCTAATTCTTGTTAGATAATCTGCTATTGGATCTGTATTCATCTTTCTATATATTTATGGATTACCAACTTGCTTTTTTAACACCCGGTATCAAACCCTGATTTGCCATTTCTCTAAAGGTAACACGAGAAATTCCAAATTGTCTCATATATCCTTTAGGTCTTCCTGTTAGTTTACAACGATTATGTAAGCGAACCGGAGAGGCGTTTTTCGGGATTCTTTGTAATGCTTCGTAGTCACCCGCTTCTTTTAAAGCTTTACGTTTAGCAGCATATTTAGCAACTAATTTTTGTCTTTTCACCTCACGGGCTTTCATTGATTCTTTGGCCATTCTTCTTATTTTTTAAACGGTAATCCTAATGCTTTTAATAAAGACATTGCCTCTTTATCTGTCGGTGCAGAGGTTACAAAGGTAATGTCCATCCCACTAATTTTATTGATTTTATCAATACTTATTTCGGGATAAATAATCTGTTCTGAAATTCCTAAATTATAATTTCCTCTTCCATCAAAACCGGTTGCTTTGATTCCTTGGAAATCACGTACTCGAGGTAAGGAAACAGTAACCAATCTATCTAAGAATTCATACATCTTATCTCCTCGTAAAGTAACCATAGCGCCAATGGGCATGCCTCTACGTAGTTTAAAAGTTGCCACGTCTTTCTTAGAAATAGTAGCCACCGGTTTTTGACCGGTTATCAAGGTCAATTCTTCTAAGGCGTAGTCAATCAACTTTTTATCAGCTGTAGCAGCGCCTACTCCTTTACTCACTACAATTTTAAGTAGTTTAGGAACCTGCATAATACTCTTATATCCGTATTCTTCAAATAGTTCTTTGACAATTTTGTCTTGATATTCGCTTTTTAGTCTAGGTATATAACTCATCTTTATATCGCTTTGTTAGATTTTTTAGAAAATCTAATTTTCTTACCATCTTCTGTTCTGTAACCCACTCTTACAGTAGCCCCTTTTTCTAATAACATTACATTAGAAATATGAATGGGTGCTTCTATCTTATCGATACCTCCTTGTGGGTTGGTAGCACTGGGTTTTCTATGTTTAGAAACCATATTGGCTCCTTCTACAATTACCCTGTTTTTAGCTACTAATACTTGGAGTACTTTGCCCTCTTGACCTTTACTGTCACCGGCTATTACTCGTACGGTATCTCCTGTTTTAATCTTAAATTTTGTCATCCTATCTTATTAATTATAGTACCTCAGGTGCTAGTGAGACAATCTTCATAAATTTCTTATCACGTAATTCTCTGGCAACGGGGCCAAAAACACGTGTTCCTTTCATTTCACCGGAATTGGCGTCTAATAATACACATGCATTATCGTCAAACCGGATATAGGAACCATCTTTTCTTCGAACTTCTTTTACAGTACGCACTACTACGGCTCTTGAAACTTGTCCTTTTTTTACCGTTCCATTGGGTGTAGCTTCTTTAATGGCGACAACAATTTTGTCACCTAAAGAGGCATATCGTTTTTTAGTTCCTCCTAATACTCTGATTACTAGCACTTCTTTGGCACCGGTATTATCAGCTACTTTTAATCTTGATTCTTGCTGTAACATAATTATTTAGCTCTTTCAATGATTTCTACTAATCTCCAACGCTTTGATTTACTCAAAGGTCGTGTTTCCATAATACGTACTTTATCGCCCTCATTACACTCATTTTTTTCATCGTGAGCGATATATTTTTTGGTATTCAATACAAACTTACCATACATTGGGTGCTTTACACGCTTTACTTCAGAAACCACGATAGATTTATCCATTTTATTACTGGATACAATCCCTATACGTTCCTTTCTAAGATTTCTTTCTGCCATCTTTATAGTCGTTTATGAATTTTGTAATTCTCTGTTAGTTAATTCAGTAGCAATACGTGCTACTGTTTTTCTCAAAGTTCTTAATTGTATTGGATTTTCCAAAGGTGAAACCGCATGGGAAATCTTTAGCTCGGCATATTGTTTGGTAAAACTAGCCAATTTTTCTTGTAAATCCTCTACTGATAAATCTCTGATATCTGAATTTTTCATCTGTTCTCTGTTTTAAGCGTTTTCGTCATAATCTCTTGCGATAACAAACTTGGTTTTAACCGGTAATTTTTGAGCGGCTAAACGCAAAGCTTCTTTGGCAACATCAATAGGTACACCTCCTACTTCAAAAAGGATTCTTCCGGGTTTTACAACGGCAACAAAATACTCAGGTGCCCCTTTACCTTTACCCATACGTACCTCTAGCGGTTTTTTGGTTATAGGTTTATCCGGAAATATTTTAATCCACAAGGCTCCTTGTCTCTTCATATAACGAGTAGCCGCCACACGAGCAGCCTCTATTTGACGAGAAGTTAACAAATCTTGTTCTAAAGATTTGATACCAAACATACCATTAGACAGACGGTGACCTCTTTGGGAATTTCCTTTCATATTCCCTTTTCCTTTCTGTACTTTACGATATTTTACTCTTTTTGGTTGTAACATCTTACAATCTAATTTTTATAGTTATTATCTTCTGCGCGGTCCGCGTCCTCTACCTTTACTTCTAGTTTTTCCACTAGATTTCTTATGCATACCTACT
The DNA here is from genome assembly GCA_964396505.1 of uncultured Polaribacter sp. Taxonomy (GTDB): domain Bacteria; phylum Bacteroidota; class Bacteroidia; order Flavobacteriales; family Flavobacteriaceae; genus DQTL01. Next base: position 8,087 of record CAYNFJ010000057.1, read on the forward strand.
AAGGGTTGTAAATCTCTTTTACCATAAACCTCTCCTTTCATAATCCATACTTTTACACCAATCTTACCATAAGTAGTATCTGATTCTACTAGTGCATAATCAATGTCTGCACGGAAGGTAGATAATGGGATACGACCCTCTTTGTAATTTTCCGATCTGGCCATTTCAGCACCGTTTAATCTACCGGAAATTTGCACTTTAATACCTTCTGCATTCATACGCATAGTACTAGCTATAGCCATTTTTATAGCTCGTCTATACGAAATTCTGTTTTCAATTTGACGAGCGATATTGGCTGCAACCAATTTAGCATCTAATTCAGGTCTTTTAATCTCATAGATATTGATCTGAACATCTTTACCGGTCAGTTTTTTCAACTCTTCTTTTAACAAATCAACTTCTTGACCTCCTTTACCAATAATGATACCCGGACGTGCTGTTGTGATTGTTATTGTAAGAATTTTCAAAGTACGTTCAATAATGACTCGCGAAACACTAGCCTTGGCTAAACGGGTAAAAATATACTTACGGATTTTATCATCTTCCGCAATTTTATCACCGTAATTATTCCCACCATACCAGTTGGATTCCCAACCTCTGATGATTCCTAATCTATTTCCTATTGGATTTGTCTTTTGTCCCATGTTCGCTACTTATTTACTTGTATTTTTGCTTCCTAAAATCATTGTGACGTGATTTGAACGTTTTCTAATCCGGTGTGCACGACCTTGTGGTGCCGGTTGAATACGTTTTAACATACTGCCACCATCAACAAATATTTCACTTACATATAATCCGGCTTCTTCAATATTTGCATCCTCATTTTTTGCTTGCCAATTAGCAATAGCTGAAAGCAATAATTTTTCTAAATTGATAGATGCTTCCTTCGTACTGAATTTCAATATCTGTAAAGCTTTATCTACTTCTACTCCTCTGATTAAATCTGCTACTAAACGCATTTTTCTAGGTGAAGTAGGAACACCTTTCATCCTTGCGGATACGATGTTTTTCTTTGCTTCTTTGCGGGCTATAGCCGCATTATGTTTTCTTACTCCCATCTCTTAGTAGTTTATCTTTTCTTCTTATCAGAACCGTGACCTCTGTAGGTACGTGTGGGTGAAAATTCACCAAGCTTGTGTCCTACCATATTCTCTGTAATATATACCGGTACAAACTGTCTGCCATTATGTACAGCAATGGTTTGTCCCACAAAGTCCGGAGTTATCATAGATGCTCTAGACCAGGTTTTGATTACGGTTTTCTTATTTGATTCTATATTTCGTTGGACTTTTCTTTCCAGTTTATGGAAAACATAGGGTCCTTTTTTAAGTGAACGTGCCATCTAATTATCCTTTATTTTTTTCTACGTTCTACAATGTGTTTATTACTCGACTTGGTCTTAGACCTGGTACGGAATCCTTTAGCAGGAATACCATTTTTAGATCTAGGATGACCTCCGGTAGCTTTTGCTTCACCACCACCCATAGGGTGATCAACCGGATTTTTAACCGTAGCTCTTACACGAGGTCTTCTTCCTAACCAACGTGTTCTACCGGCTTTACCTCCTACCAATAATTGGTGGTCGGAATTAGAAACTACGCCAATAGTCGCTTTACAAGATCCTAGTACCATACGAATTTCACCCGATGGTAATTTGATTGTTACGTATTTACCTTCTTTAGCAACTAATTGTGCAAAAGATCCGGCACTACGTACCATAACAGCTCCTTGTCCCGGACGTAACTCAACACAAGAAATAGTGGAACCCATCGGCATATTTTCCAAGGGTAAGGTATTTCCAATATTGGGCTTTACCGTATCTCCGGAAAGCACTGTTTGTCCTACTTCAAGACCTGCCTGAGCAATGATATATCGTTTTTCTCCATCTGCATAAACTACTAATGCGATAAAAGCACTACGATTGGGATCGTATTCAATAGTTTTTACAGTTGCAGGAATATCTGTTTTATCTCTTTTAAAATCGATAATTCGATATTTCTTCTTATGACCACCTCCCATATATTGCATGGTCATTTTTCCTGTATTATTTCGACCTCCAGACCTTTTTATCGGTGCGAGCAAGCTCTTTTCCGGCTTATCAGTAGTAATGGTGTCGAACCCATTTACTACTTTAAAACGCTGACCTGGTGTTGTTGGTTTTAATTTTCTAACTGACATGCTTCAGTATATTAAATATTGCTATAAAAATCTATAGAGTCTCCATCTGAAAGCTGAACAATTGCTTTCTTGAATCCTCCGGTTTTTCCTGTTACTACTCCTTTTTTAGTATATTTTGATTTTCTTTCAAAAGGATAATTCATCGTACGCACTTTAGTTACCGCAACGCTATAAGCTTCTTCAACGGCTTTCTTAATCTGGATTTTATTAGCTCTCTTATCAACTATAAATCCATACGTACCAAATAACTCACTGTCGTTCGTTACTTTTTCGGTTATTATTGGTTTAATTAATACTCTCATCGTTTAGCTTATTTACTTAAATTGGCTTCAAACTCTTCCAAGGCTCCTTCAGAAAATATCACTTTAGAAGCATTCATTACCTTGTAAGTGTTTAAATCAGAGTTTGTTATAACTTTTACCCGAGGTAAATTGCGTGCCGACAAATATACATTATTATTTTGACCGTTCAAGACAAAAACCGTTTTTTTATTATTCAAATTTAAAGCTTCTAAAACAGCTTTAAATTCTTTGGTTTTAGGTTGTTCGAAATCAAAATTTTCAATAACGATTATTCGATCGTTTTTAGCAGCAATACTCAAAGCAGATTTACGAGCTAATTGCTTCGTATTCTTGTTTAGCTTAAAAGAATAGCTTCGGGGTCTTGGACCAAAAGCACGACCTCCACCTCTAAAAACAGGAGATTTTATGCTACCTGCACGAGCGGTACCGGTACCTTTTTGCTTTTTAATCTTACGGGTACTCCCTTTAATATCAGCTCTTTCTTTGGCTTTATGAGTTCCTTGTCTTTTATTGGCCAAGTGTTGTTTAACATCTAAATAAATAGCGTGTTCATTTGGCTCTATTCCAAAAATATCATTAGAAAGTTCTACTTTCTTTCCGGTATCTTTACCTTTTATATCTACAACAGCTACTTTCATTATTTCTCAATAGTTATATACGAATTCTTATGACCCGGAACGGCACCTTTTACAATTAAAAGATTCTTTTCTGGAACCACTTTTAAAACTCGTAAGTTTTGAACTTTAACTTTATCTCCGCCCATTCTACCTGCCATACGCATTCCTTTGAATACACGTGCCGGATAGGAAGCTGCACCGATAGAACCGGGTGCTCTTAAACGGTTATGCTGACCGTGGGTTGCTTGACCGACACCTCTAAATCCGTGACGCTTTACAACTCCTTGAAAGCCTTTTCCTTTTGAAATTCCGGAAACATCTACAAATTCTCCTTCTTCAAAAAATTCAACAGTAAGAGTATCTCCTATTTTATACTCTTCTTCGTAACCTTGGAATTCAACGACTTTCTTTTTAGCAGACGTACCGGCTTTTTTAAAGTGACCTTGTAAAGCTTTGGTCGTCTGTTTTTCTTTTTTGTCATCGAAACCAAGTTGTACGGCATTGTACCCGTCAACCTCTATGGTTCTGACTTGGGTAACCACACAAGGACCAGCTTCTATGACCGTACAAGGAATATTCTTCCCGTTTTCGTCATAAAGACTTGTCATTCCTATTTTTCTACCTATTAACCCAGACATTATTATTTATTTAAATTATAATATGATTTACTTTTATTAAACCTTGATTTCTACTTCTATACCACTTGGTAATTCCAATTTCATCAAGGCATCAATAGTCTTAGAGGATGAACTGTAAATGTCCAACAATCTTTTGTAAGAACTCAATTGAAATTGTTCTCTTGATTTTTTGTTTACGTGTGGTGAACGTAGGACAGTAAATATTTTCTTTTGCGTAGGCAATGGAATGGGTCCATTGACAATTGCGCCTGTACTCTTTACTGTTTTTACGATTTTTTCAGCAGATCTATCTACTAAATTGTAATCGTAAGATTTTAATTTTATTCTAATTTTTTGACTCATCGTATTAAATTCAGAATTAACCTATTGTTTTTTCTATAACCTCTTCTGCAATATTCTTAGGGGTTTGTTCATAATGTGAAAACTCCATTGAAGAGGTTGCTCTACCTGAAGATAGTGTTCGTAATGTAGTCACATATCCAAACATTTCTGATAGGGGTACCGTAGCTTTAATAACTTTAGCACCGGCTCTATCATCCATACTGTGGACTTGCCCGCGACGTCTGTTCAGGTCTCCTACAATAGATCCCATACTCTCTTCGGGTGTCACTACTTCTAATTTCATTATAGGTTCCAATAATACAGCACCCGCACTTTTAGCGACCGCTTTAAAACCTAATTTAGCTGCTAATTCAAAGGACAGTTGATCAGAATCCACCGCGTGAAAAGAACCGTCGTTTAACGAAACTTTCATGCTGTCAATTTCAAATCCTGCAAGCGGACCGTTTTTCATAGCGGCTGCAAATCCTTTTTCAACAGAAGGAACAAACTCTTTTGGTACATTCCCACCCTTAATATTATTTTCAAACACCAATCCTGCTTTTTCAGCATCATCGGCAGGTCCTATTTCAAATACAATATCGGCAAATTTACCACGACCACCGGATTGTTTTTTATACACTTCTCTATGAGAAATGGTTTTGGTAAGTGCTTCTTTATATTCTACTTGAGGTTGTCCTTCATTGACCTCTACTTTAAACTCTCGTTTGAGACGATCGACAATAATCTCTAGGTGTAACTCACCCATTCCGGAGATAATGGTCTGACCGGATGCTTCATCTGTTTTTACTTGGAAAGTAGGGTCTTCTTCGGCTAGTTTTGCCAATCCCATACCTAATTTATCAACATCTGCTTTGGTTTTAGGTTCTACAGCTATCCCGATAACAGGTTCCGGGAACGTCATAGACTCTAATACAATAGGATGCTTTTCAGCACACATCGTGTCACCGGTACGGATATCTTTAAATCCTACAGCAGCTCCAATATCACCGGCTTCTATCTTATCAATAGGCTCTTGTTTGTTAGAGTGCATTTGATAGATACGGGATATACGTTCTTTCTTACCGGAACGGGTATTCAACACATAAGACCCGGCATCTAAGACACCTGAATAGACTCTAAAGAAAGCCAAACGTCCAACATAAGGATCTGTAGCAATTTTAAAAGCTAATGCTGCAAATGGATCATCTACAGTAGGTTTTCTATATTCCGGTTCATCGGTGTTTGGATTGGTTCCTTCTATGGCTTCAATATCCAATGGAGAAGGCATGTAACGCATCACACCGTCTAACATAGTTTGCACGCCTTTATTTTTAAAAGCAGAACCACACATCATCGGGATGATACTCATATCAATGGTCGCAGCTCTTAAGGCGGCGATTACTTCGTCCTCGGTAATAGAATCTTCATCTTCAAAGAATTTTTCCATTAAGGCTTCATCGTATTCGGCAACTGCTTCAATCAATTGTGCACGGTATTT
>CAYNFJ010000058.1:0-9300 GCA_964396505.1 uncultured Polaribacter sp.
AAACGGGTTAATTTTATGGATAAATCCAATAAAACTATTTTAGCATTGGCATTGCGTTCTATATGATATTGTGCCGAGGATAATTCATCGGTAATTTCCATAATATTATTGCCATGTACAAAGGGTGCGAATTTTTCCAATGTAAAACCTGCTGTTTGCGGTTCCAGATAAACCAATTCATCGGCTTTGTAATTTAACAACATGGCTTGTCGGAATACTTGTATGCAATATTGTAAAAATTGTTTTTGAGTTTCCCTGCCTTTGCCGGCTATTTCATTACTCCAATCTATTAAATCGTTGATTACTGTGGCATTTCCTTTGGCTCTAAAAGCCGCACGCACCCATACTACAAACCATTGTTCAAAAAGTATTTCATCCGATTGGTTACGAACTATTTTACGGGCTTTGTTGTAATCACCATCAGACTGATGTGCTATTTTTAAGGCTTGTGCCGGTTCCAATCCTTCCCGGGCAACTAATGCATCGGCTATTTGCTGTTCACTCAAATGTCCAAAATGCAATACTTGACAACGAGAGCGTATAGTACTGATAATTTGCTCTTCTTGCTCGGTTACCAACAAAAAAACAGTGCTTTCGGGAGGTTCTTCTATCAATTTCAGTAATTTATTGGAGGCTGCAATGTTCATTTTTTCAGGCATCCAAATAATCATAACTTGGTAGGTACCTTCATAGGGCTTTAGTTTCAAGGCCTTGACAACTTCTTGCGCTTCATCAACTCCTATCTGACCTTGCTTATTTTCAACACCTATAAACTGATACCAATCAAACAGACTTCCATATGGATGGGTGTTTAGAAATTCCCGCCATTCCTTGAGAAATAAATTACTTACCGGATGTGACTTAACCGTATCATTGGTCGCTACCGGAAAAGCAAAATGCAAATCGGGATGTTGTAATCTGGCACACGCATCCCCACAGCGTTTCGGATCTTTGTGATGTTTGCAAATCAAATATCCGGCATAGGCTATTGCCATAGGCAAAGTACCGGTTCCTTGTTTACCTACAAACAACTGTGCATGCGACACCCGCGTATGATCTACCGTCTGTTTCAGATGATTAATCAGGTGGGTTTGTCCTATAATTTCATCAAAATGTATCAAGATGCTTTTTTATTAACACAACAAAAGTAAGAAATTATATTGTACTTTTGTATCTGTACAATTCACATCTATAAATAGCAACACATTCCTATATGAAAACACTATCCGATATTGATTTTAAAGATAAAAAAGCACTGATAAGAGTGGATTTTAATGTCCCTCTAAATGATAAATTTGAAGTGACTGACAGCACTCGAATTTTGGCAGCAAAACCTACCATTGCGTACATTCTCAACCAAGGAGGCAGTGTGGTATTAATGTCGCACCTGGGACGACCCAAAGGAAAAGATGCCCGGTTTTCCTTAAAACATATTGTCCCTAAAGTAAGTGAAATACTGGGAGTTCCCGTACAATTTGTTCCGGATTGTATCGGCGATTCGGTCAAAGAAGCCGTGGATCATCTCAAGCTGGGTGAAGTGCTGTTATTGGAAAATTTACGTTTCTATCCGGAAGAAAAAGCCGGCGATGTAGCTTTTGCTAAAAAACTATCGCAATGGGGGGATATCTATGTAAATGATGCGTTTGGTACTGCTCACAGAGCCCACGCCTCAACGGCTGTTATCGCTCCATTTTTTAAAGAAAAATGTTTTGGCTTTCTATTGGAAAAAGAATTGAAAAATATCGGCAAAGTATTGACCGACGGTAAAAAACCCATTACTGCCATATTAGGCGGTGCAAAAATATCGTCCAAAATAGGAGTGATAGAAAATATATTGGATAAGGTAAACCATATCATTATCGGTGGGGGTATGAGTTTTACCTTTATCAAAGCCCAAGGAGGTGCCATAGGAAACTCACTCTGTGAAGATGACAAGATGGAACTGGCTTTGGAGATTTTGGAAAAAGCCACCCAAAAAGGAGTAAAAATTCATCTGCCTCTGGATGTCATTGCTGCCGATAGCTTTAGCAATAATGCCCAAACACAAGAAGTTCCTGCCGATGCCATTCCCGATGGATGGATGGGATTGGATATTGGTCCTAAAACCGAAATAGCCTATTCTTTTATCATTATGCAATCCAAAACTATTTTGTGGAACGGTCCAATGGGTGTTTTTGAAATGCCTAAATTTGCCAAAGGAACCATAGAATTGGGACACGCTGTTGTAGATGCTACAGCAGATGGGGCTTTTAGTCTAGTAGGTGGTGGCGATAGTGTGGCAGCGGTCAAACAATTTGGTTTTGCCGACCGGGTGAGTTATGTTTCTACCGGTGGGGGTGCTATGTTGGAAATGCTGGAAGGAAAGACACTTCCGGGAGTAGCTGCCATTATGAAATAACCCATAAAACTTACAACTTCTATGAAATATACAACACTACCCAACACTGATATCAAAGTCAGTAAAATATGCTTGGGAACCATGACATTTGGGGAACAAAATACCGAGACAGAAGCCCATCAACAATTGGATTATGCTTTTGACAAAGGGGTGAATTTTATAGATACGGCAGAGATGTATCCCGTTCCCGGCAGAGCCGAAACACAGGGAAAAACAGAACAATATATCGGCACATGGTTGCAAAAAACAAAGAAAAGATCTCAGGTGATTTTGGCGACCAAAGTAACAGGACCCAGTTCAGGAATGCACTACATACGACCCGATTTAGGTTTTTCCAAAAAAGCCATTACAGAAGCATTAACTCATAGTTTCCAACGCTTACAAACAGATTATATAGACTTATATCAATTGCATTGGCCGGAACGAAACGCCAATTTCTTTGGAAAAAGAGGGTATCGTCACTACGATAAAGAAAAATGGCAAGATAATTTTTATGAAGTTATACGTGTTTTGGATGCTCTGGTGAAAGAGGGGAAAATACGGCATTACGGTATTTCCAATGAAACCCCTTGGGGAACTATGCGACAGCTACAAGAATCTGATAAACATTTGTTGACAAGAGCTAAAACCATACAAAATCCCTATTCTTTACTCAATCGGACTTTTGAAATAGGATTGGCAGAAATAGCCCTTCGTGAAAAAATAGGTTTATTAGCCTATTCGCCTATGGCTTTTGGAATACTTTCCGGCAAATATTTACATCAGAAAAAACCTAAGAATGCCCGATTGACACTCTTTCCTCAAATGTCCCGGTATCTAAATCCTCAGGTAAATTTTGCCGTAGCACAATATGCGCAATTAGCAGAAGATTACCACATGAATTTGGCTCAACTCTCCTTGGCATTTATCAACCAACAAGCCTTTGTCACTTCCAATATAATCGGAGCGACGACGATGGCACAACTCGAAGAGAATATTGCCAGTATCGCACTGACCTTACCGGATGAATTACTAAAAGAAATTGATGCAATACACGAGATGCAACCCAATCCGGCTCCCTAGTCATTAGGACTTTCTCCCAATTCCAAAAAGCGTTGATGGTTTGTCTTATACTCTTTTAGCAAATCTTCCTTAACCACATAGGTGTGGCTCAAACTATCATGCCAACCCCTGGATGGATCTCCTAAAAACGATAAAGGATCAAAAGGGATAAATCTAGAAATGGTACGAACAGCAATGTCTCTGGGAGTGGGTTTTTCTCCATTTTCCAACACGACAATGGTTTTTGTAAGAAGCTTTCCAATAGTTATGGAAACCAGACTTTCCAAAAGCATAAAATATGCAAACATCAATATAAAGGTTAATAGATAATCCATTACAGGTGGAATATGGTCCATTTCTTCTAACCAAGTCATTCCTTCTTCAAATCCGGCTAAACTAAAAACAACACCCAACAATACCCCTATTAAAATAAAAATAAAATAGAAAACAATCCGATCAATGATCATATTTAAAAAACGCTGCCCTTTACTGGCTATAATTTCATTGGGTACTTTAAATTCTTTTTGTTCTAACATACAAATTTGTTTTATTACGAATTTACATTCATTTTTTTAATACATCCAAGCATATAAAAAACAAATTAAGACCCACACATCACACAATCATCCGGATTGTCCTTGGACTCTTGAATCAAGACTTTTAATTCTTCTGCGGTTAATGGAGCTTCCTCTTGTTTTTTTGATACGGTAAATTGAATCGCATTGACGGCAGATTTGGTACGCAAATAATACATTCCCGTTTTTAAGCCTGATTTCCAAGCATAAAAATGCATGGATGTCAGTTTGGAATAATCCGGGTCTTGCATAAACAGATTTAAAGATTGGGATTGATCTACAAAATACCCTCGTTGTCGGGACATATCAATGATGTCTTTCATCTTGAGCTCCCAAACGGTCTTATACAGTTCTTTTAAATCTTGAGGAATCCGGTCTATCTGTTGTATGGAACCGTTGGCTCGCATTATTTCTTCTTTCATTTCGTGGTTCCACAAACCCAATTGCACCAAATCTTCCAACAGGTGTTTGTTAACTACAATAAATTCTCCGGACAATACTCTTCTTGTGTAAATATTGGATGTATAAGGCTCAAATGCTTCATTATTTCCTAAAATCTGAGAGGTAGAAGCTGTGGGCATCGGTGCTACTAGCAGGGAATTCCGAACGCCGTATTGCATGACTTGTTTGCGTAATTTGTCCCAATTCCATCGTCCGCTAAGTGATTCATCTTCAACGCCCCACAGGTTAAATTGGAATTGTCCTTGGGAAATAGGAGAACCTTTAAAAGTGCTGTAGGGTTCTTTTTCTTTTGCCATTTCCATAGAGGCGGTTACCGCTGCATAGTAGATGGTTTCAAATATTTCTTGGTTCAGTTTTTTTGCCGCATCCGATGTAAAAGGATATCGTAACATAATAAAGGTGTCAGCCAAACCTTGAATTCCAATACCCACCGGTCTGTTACGCATATTGGAGTTTCTAGCTTCCGGCACCGGATAGTAGTTACGGTCTATTACGGTATCCAGATTTCGGGTGATTTTCTTAGTCACCTCATAGAGCTTTTTGTGATTAAACTCCCTAGTCCCATTTTCTTTTTCTGTAATATATTTAGGCAGTGCAATGGAAGCCAGATTACAAACCGCTACTTCATCTTTGGCTGTTACTTCCATAATTTCCGTACATAAATTAGAGGAACGTATCACTCCGATATTTTTTTGATTGGATTTGCTGTTAGCGGCATCTTTATACAGCATATACGGATTACCGGTTTCTATTTGTGCTTCTAATATTTTTTCCCATAAATCACGCGCTTGCACGGTTTTACGTCCTTTTCCTTCTTTTTCGTACCGCGTATAAAGACTTTCAAACGCATCGCCATAGGTTTTGTATAAGTCCGGACATTCATTAGGACACATGAGTGTCCAGGGTTCATCGGCTTCAACTCTTTTCATAAATAAATCAGGAATCCACAAGGCGTAAAACAAATCTCTGGCTCGCATTTCTTCTTTGCCCGTATTTTTACGTAAATCCAAAAAATCAAAGACATCGGCATGCCAAGGTTCCAGATAAATGGCAAAAGAGCCTTTGCGTTTGCCACCGCCTTGATCTACATAACGAGCTGTATTGTTATATACTTGTAACATCGGGACAATACCATTGGAAGTCCCGTTGGTTCCACTGATATACGATCCCGTTGCCCGTATGTTATGAATGGAAATACCAATACCTCCGGCAGATTGCGATATCTTAGCGGTTTGTTTTAAGGTGTCATAAATCCCATCGATGCTGTCGTCCTGCATTTGCAATAAAAAACAAGAAGACATTTGAGGTTTGGGCGTTCCGGAATTGAATAAAGTAGGAGTCGCATGAGTAAAATACAATTTACTCATCAATTCGTAGGTTTCTAAAGCGGCATCCAAATCTTCTTTGTGAATTCCGATAGCCACCCGCATCAACATCTGTTGGGGGCGCTCAGTTATCTGTCCGTTAATTTTTAATAAGTATGAGCGTTCCAGGGTTTTGAACCCAAAATAATCATAATTAAAATCGCGACTGTATATAATGGTCGAATTGAGCTTTTCTGCGTTGTCTTGAATAATTTGATACACATCATCGGCTATCATCGGAGCTTTTTGACCGTTTCGTGGATTGATATAGTTGTACAGATCTTCTATTACTTCCGAAAAAACTTTTTTAGTACTTTTATGCAAATTAGACACAGAAATACGAGCCGCTAGCTTGGCATAATCCGGATGCCGGGTCGCCATAGAAGCCGCTATTTCTGCCGCCAGATTATCTAACTCAGCCGTAGTGACACCATCGTATAAACCTTCTATAACCCGCATCGCTACTTTTACCGGATCTACTAATTTATTTAACCCGTAATTCATCTTGCGAATACGTGCGGTTATTTTATCAAACAATACCGGTTCTTTTCTTCCGTCTCTTTTTATTACATACATATTTGTTACTGATTAAGCGGTTCGTGTTCTTTTTGGGTCAATGGTTTTAATTAAAAATCGGCATCGAAACTGATACTGCCGGTTCCTCCGGTTTTAACGCCGGCTTTTTGATAATCGGATACGCGTTTTTCGAAAAAATTGGTTTTGCCTTCTAAGGAAATCATTTCCATAAAATCAAAAGGATTGGACACATTATAGACTTTGTCACAACCGTATTCTACCAATAATCTATCAGTCACAAATTCCAGATATTGTGTCATCAGCTTGGCGTTCATTCCAATTAAACTAACCGGTAAAGATTCGGTGATAAATACCCGTTCTATATCTAGTGCATTGACCAATATCTCGGTAATACGTTCTTTGGGAACCTTATTGACAATATGATTTTGGTGCAGGTGAACCGCAAAATCGGCGTGCATACCTTCATCTCTGTTAATCAGCTCATTAGAAAAAGTTAATCCGGGTAATAACCCGCGTTTTTTCATCCAAAAAATAGAACAAAAGGCTCCGGAAAAGAAAATGCCTTCTACGGCAGAGAATGCTATCAGACGTTCAGCAAAACTATCGCTTTCTATCCATTTCAACGCCCAATCTGCTTTTTCCTTAATGGCCGGAAATATTTCAATAGCCCGGAATAATTCGTCCTTTTCGGCGTCGTCTTTTATATAGGTATCGATTAATAATGAATAGACTTCAGAATGGATATTTTCCATCATAATCTGGAAACCGTAAAAGAATTTTGCTTCGGTATATTGTACTTCGCTGATAAAATTTTCGGCTAAATTTTCATTGACAATTCCATCGGATGCGGCAAAAAATGCCAGAATATGTTTGATAAAATAACGTTCCTCTTCGTTGAGTTTATTTTCCCAATCATAGACATCTTGCTGTAAGTCAATTTCTTCGGCTGTCCAGATACTGGCTTCTTGTTTTTTGTACCACTCCCAAATATCTTCATGTTGGATAGGAAATAGGACAAAACGGTCTTTGTTAGGCTGTAAAATAGGTTCTGTTACAGACATAATTATGGTTTATAAATTTAAAAAAAATGTGTTTGGGTAATCTTTTAATTACAAGAGATTGTTACAAATATTAGAAAAAATACAGGTTTGACAAAGAGATAGTTTTCCACAATTCCCTATAAGTTTTTAACAAATTGAGGGTTTGCTTATAAAAACGACAAAATTATAAACAATTAATTATCAATGGATTAAAAACATCAAATTGATGTCAGCAAGGGTGTTTACTGGTAAGTTATAATTCTTCTTATTTAGAAAAACGACTTGAGCAATTATGCTTTATCTCTGTGTACCATGTCCACAGAAAAAGCCGGAAAACATACCGATATATATTCACAAGCTTCCTCAAAGGGGTTGGAATATTGTACACGGGTATTTTTCTTAATTTTAATCGATTCACCGGCTTTTAGAATTACAATTGCATCATCAATAATAATTTGTTTCCTCCCTTTAATAACATAGGTATATTCATCAAATTCGGGTATTTGAAAAGGTTCACTCCAACCGGGAGGAGCCACCATTTTTGCCAAACTAATTGGTTCTTTATCACTTGTTGAACTTCCAAAATGTTCTTCTATACGTTTTCCATCAGTAGTCGGAACGATAAATGGGTTTTTTTGTAAAATATATTTTTTCATATATTGTATATTATTTATAGAACACAAAAGAGCCGAGATTACCCGGCTCTTTTGTAGATAGTATAACTATAGCTAACTATGGATTGATTCCATAATAAGCACATACTTCAAAATAATTAGAAACATCTACTCCTGCATCGGACAACTCGTTTAATACGGCTTGTTGCGGACTTACTCCTCTTCCATTCCCTTCTACGGTGGTAGTTGAGGAAGGCGCTATTAACAATATTTTAGCTGAGCTGGCAATATCGGGATTTAAGTAGGCATTATCTGAATTGATGGCCTCTACCGCCTTAATCGTATAAGTTCCTACATTCATCCAGGTTCTGTAATAGTAGGCTCCACCATTGGCGGCTCCGGGGACTTCGTAGTACACGGCATTGGGTTCATTGTTAATAGGAAAACCCAAATAAGCTTTTACCAAATAGGTATCTATTACTTCTTGTGTTAAATCGGCTAGGTTGAGCACCATTGTGCTGGCATCCCAAGTAGGATTGTTAAAGATAAATACTTGTACATCGGCATTGCCATCGGCGCCTTGACAGTCCAGGGAATTCCATTCTCCATCACCGTTTACATCTTCTGAAGGGTCTTGTATGCCATCGCCGTTGGTATCCCAACAGTTTACACCATCGGTTCCATTGGTGCCGTCTGTACCGTCTGTACCGTCGGTGCCATTAGTACCGTCATTACCGGCTATGCCTTGAATGCCTTGTTCCCCTTGAGGACCTTCGGGACCTTCACAAGCGTTGAACACCAGGGCAAGAACTAATACAGCTATGTAAGTAAGATTTTTTGCAAAAATTTTCATAATATCTATTTAATAAGGTTATTGTTTGTTCTTTGTTAACAGAAATCAACTGTTTTTATTGTGATTGCACAAATATAGAAATAGAATTATTGTTGGCAAGTTTTTTTGACGTGTTTTTACTTGGCATGCACTTTCGGAGGAATAGCAATACAACAAATTACTATAAAAAATCATATCAAAAAAGAAGAGCAGTACGCTAATACTGCTCTTACCATGTCTTATGCTAGATAAGACTTTTCCCAAAAAAAATAAGGTTAATCGTTTAAGTTATTTTATTCCGGATTGATCCCGTAATAGGCACATACGGCATAGTAATCATTGATATCGACGCCGGCATCTGCCAATTCGTTCTTTACAGCTTGTTTTGGGCTTACACTTCTGCCATTACCAGTGGCGGTGGTTGTATTGGTTGATTC
>CAYNFJ010000058.1:9400-13422 GCA_964396505.1 uncultured Polaribacter sp.
GTTTTGGGCTTACACTTCTGCCATTACCAGTGGCGGTGGTTGTATTGGTTGATTCTATGATAATACATTTAAACCATTCCATTTCTCTTAGATGAGAGTTAGGAGTATAGCTTCCATCTAATTCTAATGAAACTATCATTATATTGAAATCGGGAACAGTTGTGTAGGATGATGGAGATCCATTAATATACATTGTGTAATTCCTATGAACAACCCCTGTCCATACATCCCCAGGAATAGGAAATACATAACTCAAATTAGTGTTTTTTACATAGCCTAATATCACATCATTTTCAATAATATCATTAGTTAATACTGACGACATATCAATTAACATCCTTGAAGTATTAGGTGCAGCATCCCACGCAGGATTATTGTATACATAGGTTTGCACATTGGCATTCCCGTCTTGTCCGTCTTGTCCGTCTTGTCCGGCAGGTCCTTGCGCACCGGTAGCTCCGTCTTGTCCGTCTGCACCGTCATCTCCTTTACAGGCGGTTACAGAAGACATTAGTACTACACTGAGTAGTAGGATTGAAAAAAATTTGACTGTTTTCATAATAAAATATAGTTTAATATTAATATTGTAAGCTTGTATAATTCTCAAAAAAATTATTCAGGATTGATCCCGTAATAGGCACATACTGCATAGTAATCATTGATATCGACGCCGGCAGTTGCCAATTCGTTATTTACAGCTTGTTTTGGGCTTGTTATTCTTGCAGCATTGCTTCCCGGAATAATAATATATCTAAAAGTCATTGTTGATGACGGAGAATATGAACTCTCAGCTGTGAACCAGATTCTTAGAGAACCTAAATCTGCCCAAAAATTAAATTCTTTTGGAATTGTATCGCCATTAAAACTAATAGGTAATGGATACACATGGTCGTATATTTTCATATATACCATAATCACACCCGTATCTAAAACTTCTTGTGTGATTCCAGCAGCAGCGTGTGTAAAAGAAGCAGATGATGCCGGTACAGTCCATGTAGGAGCAAACCAATCGGAGTAAATTACATTGGCATTCCCGTCTTGGCCGGCAGGTCCTTGCGCACCGGTAGCTCCGTCTTGTCCATCGGTACCGTCTTCTCCTTTACAGGCGGTTACAGAGGTCATTAATACTACACTGAGTAGTAGGATTGAAAAAAATTTGACTGTTTTCATAATAAAATATAGTTTAAAAAATTAATAAATGAACTTTACAAAGATATGATATATATTTCGTTTTTTTTAAGGAAAAACCCTAAATAAAAAGCAAGGTTTTTCCTGTATGTATATCATTTTTTATCAAAGTAATGAGCATATTTTTTATTGATTTGATCAATACGGTCTTGCAAAGATTGTCCTACTTGTTCCATCGCTTTCATTTGTGTCTCCGTAAGTGTGCCTTGTTTTTGTTGTTCTTCTACATAATTTGTGAATTTTACCATTGTTGCACCCATCTGGGTGCTGTTGGAAGCAAAATCTATCATCAATTTTCCTACTTTGATCTTATCCATCATAGAAGCCTTATCCATATCAAAATCATCTTGCAGGTATTTATTTCCATCCTGTACTAATCGCTCGATATTATCTGAAAACTCGTTAATGGCTTTTTCAGAAGATTGTACCAAATCTACTAACTCGGGATTTCCTTTGATCGCATCGTCAATTTTTATTTGCATAGGCGGTAGAAAATCGGCTCTGTGTCCCTCTTTTTTGGTGTCATTTCCACCACAAGAGATGGACAGTGCGCTTAGGAATAATACTATCGCGACTTCTTTTATACTTTTTTTCATAATGGGTGTTATTTACTCATTTTTTTCATCATTGCTTGAAACATTTGATAATTTTGCTTCATTTCTTTTTCGCTCATTTTTGCCGCTTCCGGATCATTTTTGATACTCATGGCTTTAAATTCTTCATAAGTCATATTTTTCATTTTTTGAGCATTTTGTTTCATTTCTGCTTTATCTGTAGCATAATCGGCATCATTTTGATAACCGGGCATTTCTTCAATCGGAAAATCGGGTAATTTAAAATAGGTGTCCGGAACATGTACGTCAAATTTTGCATCGGTGGCTTCTGTAAGGGTTGTAATACCCATCATCTTTACCTCTATTTTCAAAGGCAGACCTTTGTAGATCCATTGTTTAGCTCCCATTACATCCCATATCTCGCAATTATATCCTAACACGTTTCCTTTGCCTATTATTTTTCCGCCCATCCCTTCTAAGATTTGTTTCCCTGTTTTATTGGCATCGCCGTCGGCAAACATTTTGGTCATTTCCATAGCACCATCGCGACTGAGCATAATTTTTTTTCGTTTAAAATCTACTGTATAACTCTTACCGTTATCCAATTTATTCATCGTATGGGTTTGGGTCGTTTGTGTATTTTCTTTTCCGAAAATTTTGGTATGCGTAGTTTGCGAACTTTGCGCTTCTTTTAGTTCTACATTACCCCAATCCTTGAAATACAATTTTTCAAAGCCGCTGCCTTTTACTGTACTGCCCATTACATTACCGGATATGGTTGTTTTGTATGTTACTATAGCCGATTTTACTTCATAACGTTTGAGTTTGGTCTCTTGTTTATCTGTTTCTACGGCAACAGAATCTACCGGTTTATTTTCGTTGCCTTTACAACTGACAATTGCTAGAAAAAAGGCTAAAAGAATGCTTAATTTTTTCATTTTTTATGTGATTTATATTATTTAATACTGCTATGAAATTATTTTTTAAATTAATAGGTATTAATAACTCATTTTCGGGTGATTACAGTCGCTGTTTTCAATAAGTTCACCCGGTTCACTTATTGAAAACAGTTTTTTTTTAAATCGGATTTGCCGTTACGGCTACATTCATTGTAACCGCTACTTTAAAATCCATCGCATCTTGATCAGACAATGCGCTACCACTATAACGGGCGGTAACTTGATGTCCGTTTTTGAGTGCTGTGGCAATGGTGTTAAGTTCTTGTACATCAGTCACTTCATAATACGTGCCGTTATCAACACTTGTCTTTACCGTTAAATTATTTTGTAACAACGGGTTTGTCCCAATAAAGAATTGGACATCTATTGTACCTGTATTGTCTCCTGAAAATTGAATTAATTTATAGGTGAGATGGTTTATTTCTATATCTTTAATATCATTTATATAATCGTGCGTATCGTCATTATCTAAATGTAAAATAACGCTCTCATCAAAGGGTACTGCTGTTCCGGATGTTTGATTAATATGAACCGGAATACGCTCGGAAATGGTGGTGTTGAAATTAACATCGGTTAGTTTTTCACAAGCATTAAATGTGATTAAGATCAATGCCAAGACTGCTGTTAATTTTAAAAAATTTTTCATTTTATTGTTTGTTAATTGTTAGGATTATATATGTTGTTTTATGCTATTTTACAATATGGTTCCTATATCTGTAAAAAATGATGTGCTCATAGCATTTAAAACTATTTATTTGCATGTGCTAAATCTTAGGTTCCACAATCTGAGCCAATATATATTCAACAGGATATTCACTACCATCGGCGCCTTCTTCTATAATTTTTGCAAAAACACCGGGCAAACTGTTAATCATATAATAACTGAATTTTTTATCGCCGTCCATTCCTTCTACAAGAGTACAATCAAATTTTCCTGCGGGTAAAACCAACTCTTGATGTTGATCTACCACACGATAAGACATCATTTCTGTCCAAGGAAAGAAATGGTTGTAGCTTTCTTGTAAATTGCCTTTTACGTGTTCTCGAATAACCGACTTTTTGCCATTTTTCAAAACATAATCTGTTACAGTCAATGCTGTTTTGTGTAAATCTGTTTTGTAATCTGAATAAACGGTATCTGTTATAACTGATTCTAAATCAGTATTATATTCATACTTGGTATATTTTAATGTTTTGATATTGTTTACGGATTCTAAAATTGTTTCAAAATCACGCCAAGGCAATTGATCACTATTATCAATATTATCAGAAAAATCTTCTTCCGTAAAATCCAATGGTTCCAAATGAATATTTTGCTTGT
>CAYNFJ010000059.1:0-5226 GCA_964396505.1 uncultured Polaribacter sp.
ACTCGGGACCTCCGGGTTATGAATCCGACGCTCTAACCAACTGAGCTACCTCGCCATTTTGCGGGTGCAAATATAAAATAAATTGAATACATTTTTATAATTTTTACAAAGATTTTTAAATTTTTTCAAAATCTACGGCAACAACTTTATATTCCGGAGTCATGGTTTCAAAATCACCTACATTACCCGTAATCATATTGATGAAAATTTCCGGTTGATGAAAGGTGGTGCGTACGACACCGGGTTTTACGGTATAATTCAATTTTGCCGGAATTATAACGCTGCCTCTATCGGAAAAAATACGAACTTGATCTCCGGTTTCAATCCCTTTCTTTTGAGCGTCTAACGGATTTATTTCCAAATAATCATTTTTAGAAATTTTTTGATTGGCTGTACGCCGGGTCATGGTTCCTGAGTTGTAATGTTCCAATTGTCTGGCAGTGGTTAATATATAAGGGTATTGAGAGGCATGTGCCGTGAGTTCAGGTGTTTCTTCAAAATCAAAATGATGAAACTTTCCTTTACCGCGTTTAAATGCTCCATTGAGGTGTATAACTTGCGTGTCATTGCCCATCGCATCTACCGGCCATTGTAATCCATTGATTCCCAATCGTTCTCTGGTAATTCCTTTCATAAACGGTATCACATCGCTAATTTCATCCAATATCTTGCTCGCATCATACACAGTTCCTCCTGCTTGCAGATACCCCAATCGGTACATCATATCAATGATAATTTGCCCATCTGATTTAGAATTTCCAATGGGTTCTATCACTTTATTGACACGTTGTACACGGCGTTCTCCATTGGTAAAAGTGCCATTTTTTTCAAAATAAGAAGCGGCGGGAAGGACTAGGTCGGCCATTTCGGCTGTGGCAGACATAAAGAGCTCTTGGACAATCAATAAATCCAGTTTTTCGAAGGCTCTTCTAATATGCTGTGTATTTGGATCGGTCATCAAGGTGTCTTCACCCATAATCCAAAGTGCTTTAAAAGTACCATCTATAGTGGCTTGTATCATTTCGGGTATTTTTAGTCCGGCTTTTTCAGGCAAATGGTTTACCTGATATTTCTCTTTGTAATAAGATTGTATTTCAGGATTTGTTACATCCATATAACCGGCTCCTTGATGGGGTTGAACACCCATATCAGCAGCTCCTTGTACATTGTTCTGTCCGCGTAAGGGGTTGAGTCCCACGCCTTCACGACCTACATTGCCGGTCATTAAGGCTATATTTGCCAATAACATAACTGTTTTACTTCCTTGATAATGCTCGGTTACGCCTAATCCGTGAAATTCCATCGCGTTTTCAGCAGAAGCGTATGCTATGGCAGCTTTTTTGACTAAGTCCTTGGAAACTCCTGTAATTTGAGCTAATTCATCCATATCCAAATCTATGACATGGGCTTTAAATGCCTCGTACGATTCTGTATGCTGTGTGATAAAAGCGGTATTTATCAAATTTTCTGTAATAATGTAATGGGCAAACATATTGAGAAGGGCTACATTGGTTCCCGGACGTAGCTGTAAATGATAGGTGGCCAAAGCAGCTAGTTTTGTCTTGACCGGATCTACTACAATACCGGTTACTCCTTTCATAAACAGTTGTTTGATCTTGGCTCCGGTAACCGGATGGGCTTCGGTAGGATTGGCGCCAAAAACCAATATAGCATCGGTTTTGTCCAAATCGGCTATGGAATTGGTTGCGGCACCTGTACCAAATGCTTGTTGCATACCGTGGGCAGTAGGTGCGTGGCAAACACGTGCACAACCATCTATATTATTGGTTTTTATGACCGCTCTCATAAACTTTTGCATTAAGTAATTTTCTTCGTTTGTAGCCCGTGATGAAGAGATAGCTCCAATGGCATCTGCTCCATATTTCTTTTTGATAGAACTGATTTTTTCAGTGATAAAATCATAAGCTTCTTCCCAACTTACCGGCTCAAACTTGCCATTACGTTTTAACAAAGGTTCTTTAAGACGGTCCGGATGATTGTAAAATTGAAAAGCAAATCGTCCTTTTAAGCAGGTATGTCCTTGATTTACTTCGGCATCTTCCGGAGCTTGTATTCCTCTGATTTCTCCATTGATAACGGAGATGTCTAATTGACAACCTACACCGCAATAGGTACAGGTGGTTCTTATAACTTGATCTGGAATTAGTGTTTTACTGCTAAAGACATCGGTAAGAGCTTCTGTGGGGCAAGTTTGTACACAGGCGCCACAGGAAACACAGGCAGATAAATCAAAATCGCTATCAAAGCCTTTGATAATCCGGGTGGCAAATCCGCGCCCGGACATACCGAGTACCATTTCTCCTTGAATTTCTTCACAAGCCCGCACACATCGATAGCAATTGATACATTGACTTAAATCGGAATGAATATAAGGATGTGATTGGTCTTTTCCGGTATTTAAATGGTTTTTTCCTTGCGGATATCGTACCTTGGGAATCCCTATTTGTGCCAAACTTTCTTGAAATTCGGTAGGTTTTTTATTTTGTCCGGGAATGGTTTTATCTGCCGGATAATCCGATAGGACTAATTCGACAATATTTTTTCGTAATTTTTTGATTTTTTGTGTGTTGGGATATATGTATAAACCTTCGGTAACGGGTGTATGACAAGAGGCAACTACTTTTGTTTTACCGTTCTTTTTTGGTGCAATTTTTACTGAACATACGCGGCAAGCACCAAAATTTTCTAATTTTTTGTCATAACACATCGTAGGAATAGCTTTCGAATCTCCGGTAATTCTTTGTACAAATTCCAGAATGGTCTCTTGTGGTAAGGCTTGGTAGGCCGTATTGTTTATATAGGCTTTCATATTAAGCTTTTTTTAATTTTTTGGCGTAAAATAATTTTGTAATTCGTCATTGAAATAGTGTAACGCATTTTTTACCGGCAAGGGAACGCCACCACCTAAAGCGCAAAGCGAGCCCAGTTCCAATGTTTCTAACAAATCATCAAACAGTTCACGGTCTATTTGGTAAGATTCGTTTTGCGCCTTGACCAACAGCTCGTAACCTCTATAAGAACCTATGCGACAAGGATAGCATTTGCCACAGGATTCATCGGCTGTAAATTTCATCAAGTGTTCCAAAAATCGAATCATCGGAAAATTTTGAGGAATACTTACCACACCGGCGTGCCCTAATAGAAAACCTTGTTGATCAAAGGATTCAAAATCCAATGTCAAGGTATCCATTTTGGAAACCGGAACAATGCCTCCCAAAGGGCCTCCTATCTGTACTGCCTTAACGGGAATATTGAAATCTTGCCCGTATTCTTGAAAAAGCGTATTGACTGGAGTGCCCATTTCTATTTCATAAATCCCAGGACGATTAAAAAAGCCATCTAATGAAACCAATTTGGTTCCGGTTGATTGTTGGGTTCCCAGCCGGGAAAACGCCATTCCGCCATGACTGATAATCCAATGGATATTGGCAAAAGTTTCTACATTGCTCAATACAGTAGGTTTGCCATATAGGCCGTATTGAGTGGGGTAGGGTGGCCTTACTCTTACTTCGGGTCGTACACCTTCTATAGAGCTTAATAAGGCGGTTTCTTCGCCACAGATATAAGCGCCTTGCCCTTTGATAATTTTCCATTTAAAATTTGGGGTTAATTGGTTGTTTTTCAAGAATTCGATGGCATTAGACATCTTATCGATGGCTTCGGGATATTCTCCACGAATATATAGTACACCGGTATCGGCGCCGACACACAATCCGGAAAGATACATCCCAAAAAGGACTTTGTGAGGCTGTTCTTCCAGAAGATATTTATCAGAATAAGCACCCGGATCTCCTTCGTCTGCATTACAAACAATGTATTTTTGAGTGGTAGATTCATTGAATACGGCATCCAATTTGAACCAAAAAGGAAAACCGGCGCCGCCCCGACCTCTTAATTTGGATAATTTCAATTCATTAATAACTGTATCGGGTCGAGAAGCAAACGCTGTTGCAAGTTGATAGAATGCAGGGATTTTGCCAATTTCTCCGGTTAATATTGGGGTAGTATTGCATCCGATGTGATAAGTTGTAGGAATTGTTTTATTCGATTGTAAGATATCGGGTATTTGTGAATAATCGGAGATGGCATAGGTTTTATCGCGATACATAAAAGCGTGATTGCTATGGCAATGGCCCAGACAAGAGGCGTGTCCAATATGCTCTTTGTCCACGTGTTGAGCTATTTGATGTTCCAAATTCTCTTGGGTTCCAGCGGTCATGCAGGCGGTTCCATTACAAATATGTAGGCTATGTTTTCTGTTGGCTTCTTTGGTAAAATCATAAAAAGAAGCAGTTCCATAAATTACAGCATCATCTAATAAAAAATCTTTTGCGATGTCTTTGAAGGCTGTTTTATCCGCATTTTGATGGGCTTTTTCTGCTATTTTTTCAAAAAGATTTTGTTCCAATCCTTTGCGTTCAGATAAGGAGCGACTATTTTTATTGGCCATTTTGCAAATTATTATCGGTTATTTCGTTCAAAGATAGTAATTTTGGCGTTTATGAATCTAAAAACTAATTGTACGATGCACAAAATTATTTTAATTATTACGGCTGTTTTAGGGGCTTTATCTGTTGTTTTTGGCGCTTTTGGGGCGCACAGTTTGCATTCAAAATTAGGCGCAGAGGCTTTAAAGAATTTTGAAACCGGCGTACGGTATCAGATGTATCATGTATTGGCTATTTTTTTGGTTGCTACTTTATCGCAACTACGGGATGCAGATAAAAATCAAATAGGGGTTTTATTTTTAATAGGAATCTTATTTTTTAGTGGATCTTTATATGCCATTACAGCCGGTGGAATAAATCCTAAAAGTATTTGGTTTATCACCCCTTTGGGCGGTTTGTTTATGATAGCCGGTTGGGTGTGGTTTGCATATAAATTGATAGGTTTGTAATGTCCATTTATTCCTTTTATTTAATTAAATTTGTAATGTAATAACCAACCGATCTTATGAAATCAGAAGAATTTTACAAAAAACTTAAACAAACCTTAGACGAAACTACTGTTTTTCCTTCAAAATACTTATACAAATTTATTGTCCCTACCAAAGGCAGGGGTGTGGAAGATATTGAACAAATTTTTGATCATTTAGGTGCAGTTATTACTACCAAAGAATCTAGCAAAGGTAAATATACCGCTGTTTCTATTGAAGTGGAATTAAAAAATTCGGATAGTGTGATTGACAAATACAAAGAAGTAGCC
>CAYNFJ010000059.1:5326-13339 GCA_964396505.1 uncultured Polaribacter sp.
TAATGTAATGCACGCAATACTTTAGGCATAATATCGGCTTGCTGCGTGACGGTACTGTCCAGTTGAGCCGAATTGGGTTTGCCGGGTTGGTATATAATGATAGGAATGGCAAAACGTCCGGGTGCCGATTGGTATTCGGGTAAAATGGTCTGATTGCAATGATCGGCTGTAATGACAAAAATGGTATTGTTAAACCAATCCATCTTTGATGCTTTTTTGAAAAATTGTCGTAAGGAATAATCCAAATACTGAATAGGTTGATGAATGGGCAAAGTGCCTTTTTTGAATTTGCCTTTGTATTTTTTTGGAATTTTAAAAGGGTGATGGGATGATAATGTAAAAATGGTCGCTAGAAAAGGGGTGTGAAAGCTGTTTATTTTGTCAGCTGTAAATTGTAGGAAGGGTTCATCCCATATTCCCCAATTTCCATCAAAATCATCCGGATTATTATATTCATTATAACCGTAATATTCCTTGTAACCCGCCATATTCATAATGGCATCAAAACCCATAGAACCGTTGGGAGCGCCGTGAAAAAAAGCTGTTTGATAGCCTTTTTTATCCAATAGACTTCCCAGACCGTTAATTTTGTTTGTGGCGTAAGGTGACAAAATAAAAGGTTGTACCAAAGACGGTATCGATGCAATAACAGAGGGTAGGGCTTCAATCGATTTTCTACCATTAGCATAGGCGTTGGTAAAGGTATGACTTTGGGTAATTAAAGAATCTAAAAAAGGAGTATATCCCTCATAATCGGGAATATCTTTGTTCAAACTGCCAAAATATTCCTTTGCCAAACTCTCCACTACAAAAATGACTACATTCTTTTTTGTAAAAGTACTGTCGTCGGCAAAGTGTTTTACCGGAGTGTACAATTTGGATAAGGTGGGTTCGGTAAAATAGTTTTTTCGTTTTAAAGCCTTGACATCCAGGGTTCTGATGATGGTGAAAGGGGTGTTCAGTACAATAGCCATTTCCAAAGGTCTCTGAATATATGCTCCGGCATTGTTCAATGAAATAGGGCGGGTCGTACGGGTAAAACCGCCTCGAATTCCGATAATTGAAAAGTAGAGTACCAACAGCATCACTACAAATCGGGTAGGATAAAAAATCCAATTGTTGACCGATGATGCTGTTTGAGGCGATTTAATGGATTTATAATAACGTGCCAAGAGATAAATTAAGACAAACCACAATAAAAACCCCATCCAATAGTCTTTTAGAAATTGGATAAACAACAGGCCTATGTTTCCTTCTGAAGCAAACATAAAAAGTTCAATGGTACTTCTTTTAAGTACAAAATCAAAATAATAAATATCTAAAATATCAAAGGCAAAACCGATGGCGTTACTCACCATAAAAACGTAAAATACTACTTGCTGATAAACTTTATTATTTATTGATTTTAAAGGAATTACAGATAGTAGTATAAACAATGAGTTGATATATATGATAGCCGTTAAATCAAATCGGAAACCTCCCCACATCATATAGAGTAAACGATTCAAGGTAACTTGTTCAAAATGATGAATATTGTACCAATAAAACAGTAAACGCAATATTTGGTAGATAACAAAAATTATAAAAAGTCGTTTGACGAGCAAAATTATTCGTGATACACCGAATTTTTGAAATGATTGAAACATCTGATTTATTTTAAAAGATATGCGAAAGTAATTAATTTAATGATTGTCCGTTTTAGCTTTGTGATTTTTTTAACTCGAAAGCGGTCAGAAAGATTTATTTTCGCCATGTTTTTCTGTTAAAAATAGTACTTTTGTACGATTTCTAAAATAGATGCCAAATGAAAACAAAAATTTATTACGTTACTTTCTTTTTTCTTACATTATTGGTTTTAAAAGCGCAAGCACAAAAGGAGGAAACACTTTTTACGATAGATGGGAATCCT
The DNA here is from genome assembly GCA_964396505.1 of uncultured Polaribacter sp. Classification (GTDB taxonomy): domain Bacteria; phylum Bacteroidota; class Bacteroidia; order Flavobacteriales; family Flavobacteriaceae; genus DQTL01. The sequence goes on from CAYNFJ010000059.1 coordinate 7,236, forward strand.
GTAAGTGTGGCTGAGTTTCAACGGGTTTATGAAAAAAATCTTTCTATTTTAAATGATGCTAATCAGAAAGATATAACAAATTACCTAAACTTATACATCAACTATAAATTAAAGCTCAGAGAAGCCTTTGATTTAAAGATGGATACCCTTCCTTCTTATAAAAAAGAATTTGATAAATATAAAAATCAACTGATAGCTCCTTATCTAAAAGATCCCAATACCGAACGTGATTTGGTCAAAGAAGCTTACAATCACTTACAGAAAGAAGTCCACGCCGGTCATATCTTAGTAAGATTGGATAAGAATGCTACCCCTCAAGACACATTGGCCGCATATCATAAAATTCTCAAAGCTAGAGAACGTATTCTCAAAGGGGAATCCTTTGATAAAGTGGCAAAAGAGATGTCCGAAGATCCTTCTGCTCAAAAAAATGGAGGAGATTTAGGCTATTTTACTGCCTTTCAAATGGTGTATCCTTTTGAAATTGCGGCTTACAATACGCCTGTGGGGCAGGTTTCACAGCCTTTTAAAACTCGATTTGGATATCATATAGTCAAGGTGTTTGATGTAAGAGATGCCCGAGGTGCTGTAGAGGTAGCTCATATTATGCTAAAAGGTGTCACGCCTCAAAATAAGGCCAAAATACAGACCATCAAAGACCAATTGGATAAAGGTGCTAATTTTGAAGATTTAGCAAAACAATATTCACAAGATGGGGGTTCGTCCAAAAAAGGAGGGCTATTACCTAAGTTTTCCAGTGGTAGAATGGTCAAGGAATTTGAAGATGTGGCTTTTGCATTAAAAAAAGAAGGTGCAATTTCTAAACCCTTTAAAACCGCTTATGGATGGCATATTGCCAAATTGATTAAAAAATATCCGATTAAGAGTTTTAAAGAAATGGAACCGGAATTATCCAAAAAAGTGGCACAAGGCAATCGTGCTAAAATTATTGGCAATTCTATTGAAAGACGCTTGTTAAAAGAGTATTCCATTCAAGTCAATCCGGTATTGTTAAAAGCCTTTAAAAACCCGGATTGGAAAAATATCACTGACTTAAAAGGTTCTTTAGCTTTCCTCAGAATCCAAGATAAGGTGTTTACGGCTGGTGATTTTTACAATTTTTATCTCGGACATCGTTCTATGCCATTGGGCAAAGCCTTGACTCTGTTTGAAGGAAAAGAAGCAATCAAATATTACAAAGCGCACCTGAGCGATCATTTTCCCGAATTGGCATATACCTTACAAGAATATAAAGAAGGCTTACTCTTATTCGATTTGATGCAACAAAAGGTTTGGGAAAAGGCAGAAAAAGATACCACGGGTTTGAAAAAGTTCTTTGCTGATCACAAAGATAAATACCAATGGAAAAAACGGGTAAAAGCCCTATTTGTCACTTGTCATTCATTGGAAAATGCTCAAAAAGCCTATCAATTATTGAAAAATAAAACCGATGTCAAATCCATTGAGAATCAATTTCCTAAAACCTCTTTAGTCGCTGTTAAAGAAGGACTTTTTGAAATAAATTCCGATGTTTTTCCTAAGAATTTCGCTTATAAAAAAGGGGTAACACAACCCATCAAAAAAGGAGAGCAATATCAAGTAATCGCTGTTGAAAAAATCATTGCTCCACAAGGAAAACTCTTGAAAGAGGTCAAAGGAAAAGTTATCAGTGATTATCAGGATTTTATTGAAAAACAATGGATTAATCAACTGAAAAACAAGTACACGGTTACAACGAATACAGCAAACCTCAACAAACTCATAAATTCATATAAGGATTGAAAAAATATTGGATCATAGTAGGGCTTTTAAGCTATTTTTCCCTTTTCTTTTCATGTGATTATTTACATTTAAAAGAAAAGGATCACACCGGTGAAGTAATTGCCTCTGTGGGTGATAAAAAATTGTATAAAAAAGATTTGGAATCGCTTTACAAAGGCGTGACGGACCCTGCCGACAGTGCATTGATTGCTAATAATTTTATCGAAAATTGGGCTAAAAAACAGATATTCTTGCAAAAAGCGGCGCTCAATTTATCTTCTGACAAGGAATCGGAACTCACTAAAATGGTCAATGAATATCGAGAGGATTTATTTATCAATTCCTACAAAGAAGCCCTAGTCAGTCAGAATGTAGATAGCCTTGTCAGCGACCAAACCATCACAGATTTTTATCAATCCAATCAAACCATTTTTAGATTAAATGAAGAACTGGTGAAGTATAAAGAGTTGATATTCAGAACAGATTCGGATGTAGATGTCAAGGAGGTCAAAAAATTATTAATGCAAAATACGCGTGAAAGCACGACACAATTATTGGATGACGAATTGAAATTTGTATCATTGCAATTGAATGATTCCGTATGGTTTCCCTATACCGGTTTATTGCAAAAAAATCCGATGTTACAAACGCAAGGCAAATCAAAAATTTTATCAAAAAATAAGTTGATAACGGCTAAGGATTCCGTAAATACTCATTTGATATTTATAGAAGATTTTTTGGAACGAAACAAAATTGCACCGCTTAATTACGTAAAACCGGTTATCAAACAGATTATTTTTCATCAAAAAAAATTAACCTATATTAACGAACTGGAAGATCAATTAATAAATGAAGCCATTCAACAAAATATTTATAAAAAATACTAAAATAATGAAACCAATGAATAAATACATAGCAATCGTTTTTAGCCTATTAATCGGCATAACTACCTACGGGCAAAAGAAAATTAAAATAGATGGAGTAGTAGCCGTAGTAGGTAAAAATATGGTACTCAAATCGGATATTGAAAAATACAAATTGGAACTAAAACAATCCGGAGAGCCGGTAGATGAAATTTCAGATTGCGAAATTTTGGAAAAAATGATGCAACAAAAATTACTGGCACATCATGCCGTAATTGATAGCTTAGTTGCCACAGAAGCCAGTGTAAAACCTATGGTAGAACGAAAATTGGACTATTTCAAACAACAACTGGGTTCTGTTGATAAAGTTGTCGCTATGTACGGTTTTGACAATCTGGATGATTTGACCACAGAGCTGACTCGTATCGAAATTGAAAATTCATTGATCTCGCAAATGCAACAAAAGATAACCGCCGATGTAAGTGTCACACCTGAAGAAGTACGCAACTATTTCAATAGCTTACAAAAAGAAAATGAATTGCCCGAGTTTACAACCGAAGTAAAATTGGCACAAATCGTAATGCATATAAATCCTTCTGAAGAAGAAATTAAACGAGTGAAAGATAAGTTACTACAGATCAAAAAAGACGTAGAAGACGGTGCCAGCTTAAAGATGAAAGCCCTGTTATATTCTGATGATCCGGGTGTGACACAAAATGGCGGATTGTACACGATTACCCGAGAAAGTCAATTTGTAAAAGAGTTTAAAGATGCCGCATTTTCATTGGATGAAGGACAGGTGTCAGAGCCATTTAAATCACAGTTCGGCTATCATATTGTCAAGGTAGAAAAGATAAAAGGACAACAAATAGACGTACGTCACGTATTGATACAACCCAAAGTGTCCGATAAAGAAAAAAACATAGTCAAACAACGATTGGACAGTATTCGTAGCGAAATAGTAAAAGGAAATATGACTTTTGAAGAAGCCGTAAAAAAATATTCCGATGACAAAGTCAGTAAATTGAACAAAGGAATAATCTTGAATCCATTTACCAATGAAAGCGCGTTCAGATTGAGCGGCGAGCAGTTTATGCGAACTTTTCCCTCATTGCATTCCAAGGTTTTTAACCTAAAACAAGGTGAAATGACCGATGTATTTTACGATGAAACACGTGAAGGAGAAAAGATGTATAAATTAGTCCTTGTCAAAGAAAAAATACCGGGACACGTAGCAGATTTTGCCAAAGATTATGTGAAAATCCAAAATTTGGCTTTGTCCAAAAAAAGACAAGAGACTATGGACAAGTGGATCAATGAAAAAATAAAAGATACCTACATAAAAATAGGAGAAGATTATAAAGATTGTAAGTTCAAAGATAACTATAAGAAAACATTATAAACTATGTCAGATGTAGCAGCTGCTAAACGTTTAGTAAACAAATACCATCAATTAAAAAAAGAAATTGCCAAGGTTATTATAGGACAAGATGAAGCGGTAGATCACGTCTTGTTATCCATCTTTGTCGGAGGGCACTCCTTGTTAATAGGGGTTCCCGGATTGGCTAAAACACTGTTGGTATCTACCGTAGCCCAAACATTGGGTTTGGACTTTAAGCGGATACAATTTACACCCGATTTAATGCCTTCGGATATTTTGGGAAGTGAAATATTGGATGAAAGTCGGCATTTTAAATTTATCAAGGGACCCGTTTTTTCTAATATCATTTTGGCTGATGAAATTAACCGGACACCGCCCAAAACACAGGCGGCACTTCTGGAAGCAATGCAGGAACGCTCGGTTACCATTGCCGGACATGAACATAAATTAGCCAGCCCCTTCTTTGTGTTGGCTACGCAAAATCCCATAGAGCAGGAGGGAACCTATCCACTCCCCGAGGCGCAATTAGACCGATTTTTGTTTTCTATCAATCTAGATTATCCCAGTTTTGAAGAAGAAGTAAACATAGTAAAAAGCACTACCGATGATACGACAGCCGAAATAAAAAGTATTTTTGAAGCCGCAGAAATATTGGAATTTCAACATCTTATCAGACGCATACCCGTAGCGGATAATGTGGTAGAATATGCTGTCAATTTAGTATCCAAAACCCGTCCTGAATCCGATTTGGCACCCGATATGGTCAAGAATTATATCGATTGGGGGGCCGGTCCCAGAGCCTCTCAAAATCTTATCTTGGCTGCCAAAGCCTATGCGGTAATTCATGAAAAATTATCACCCGATAAAGAAGATGTACAGGCGGTAGCCTATGCAATATTATATCATAGAATTGTGAAAAATTATAAAGCAGAAGCCGAAGGAATCAGCGAAAAAGAAATTATTGAAGCTTTGTTGTAGCGTCTGACTTCTTTATGGCAATTATCAATATAGTATTTTAGACTTGGCAAATTATCAAACTATAGCAAGTGGTGATAATGATGTAAGAATAGCTATATATATTCACTAATGAAGATTATAATGAAGCACAGTAATTTATGAGAAAACACATAACACTTAGTTTTTTAGTTTTTATTATATTTTATTCTTGTAAAGTAACTGATATAAGTAAAAAAGAGGAGTTGACTTTTAAAGAAAACTGTATAAAACAAGTTATTTTAGTTAATAAAGATTTTTTCAAAGCTAACTACTTCTTAGCACATTATCCTTTAGATGATTTTGACTCAATTGATTTTAAGGGCATTGATTATATAAAAAAAACTAAAGCGCCTTTTTTTGAGAAGAGAACACCAAAAGACAATGCTAAAAAACAGTTGTTATTTTGTTTGAAATCACTTAAAGAAAAAGATACTGTTTATATAAAAAATCAATTAGTAGCCAACAAGACACATTTTTTGACTAAAAAACTTATCGGTAATAAAGCGCTGTTAACAAAAGCGACATATAAAACGCTGCTAGAAAAAAAAAGTAATGCGCTTGAAGGAGGTGTCAATGCTATTTCTAATCCTATTTTTAATAAAGCAAAAACAAAGGCACTTGTAACAATTTATTATAGAAATATTGTTTTTGTTAAGGGGAAACTACTTCAAACAATGCTGAAAACTAAGGGGATTTTGTACAAGTATGAAAAAGGAAAATGGCTACGAGATAGTATGTAATAATATAGCTATAAGAAAAAAACACTTAAAAATTTTTTTCTCCCACTCCCGCCACGCTATGGCGTGGTGGTACAAAAAGCAAGAGCAATATAACTTCCCCAGCTCCCATAAGCTCCCATACAAATAATCACTCCCCAAAAGTGTTTTGGAAATAGCGTTACAGAAAATAAAACTACTTTTGAGACAGGCAGTTTTTAAGCAATACAAACTCCCGTTACTACGCGATTATATCATACAACAAAACACAAATAAGCCATTGACCTCAAATCTCAAATCTTGAATTTTAAATCTTAATAGAACATTCACCTGAAATACCTATATTTGTACCCGACGTTCTTTCATATAATGATTATTATCCCTTTG
>CAYNFJ010000060.1:0-13302 GCA_964396505.1 uncultured Polaribacter sp.
GTGTAATCGAGATGCATTATTTGGCGTTTTTCTTGGTAAAATAAGCCATCGTAAACCCATAAACCGCCCCGACTACTAGTTTGGATATTGTATAATTAATCCATTGACCGTTTTGAAAACTCTCGGGTATGGCTTGCAAGTTTCCGGAAGCAAAAAATTCCCAGATGGTTTGAATAATAATAACTACTATGGTAAATACAATCCCGAATCGCAGGGCAAGTCGCCAAGTGGGTTCTTTTTTTATCGATCTTCTGCTCATAATGTAGTATAAAATTATCGGCTTAGTTTGGGGTTGTTTTTATGCCGGTTTTCATCTCTTTTTGTTTTTTTAATCAGATTTTGTTTCCATGCTTTTTCCAAATCAATACCGGTTTGATTTGCCAGACATAGTAACACAAACAAGACATCGGCTAATTCATCGGCGAGGTCTTTGTTTTTATCGCTTTCTTTTTCACTTTGTTCGCCATATCGCCGCGCAATGATGCGGGCAACTTCTCCTACTTCTTCGGTGAGTATGGCCATATTGGTCAGTTCGTTAAAATAACGAACTCCGTGTTTTTGAATCCACTGATCAACTGCTTTTTGTGCTTGATGAATTTTCATAGTAGCAAAGTACAAATAAAAAATAAAATGCCGCTTATTTTTCGGGTAAATATGTTTTAAAAAGCGCTCTGGGTATTTCAATAGCGCCCAAACTGGCCAGATGGTCATTGTATACTTGACAATCGATTAGGGGATAATTTTTTTGATCCAGCTCTTGTGCCAGTCTGATAAAGGCTACTTTGGAGGCATTGCTGACCAGACTAAACATGCTTTCTCCACAAAAAAGACTTCCTAAATCTATCCCGTATAATCCACCGACTAAAAGGTCATTTTGCCATACTTCTACCGATTTTGCAATCCCTTTTTGGTGCAATTGAATCATCGTTTTTTCTAAGGCATCTGTAATCCAAGTCCCTTCTTGATGGCTGCGTCGCACGGTTTTACACCGGTGTATTACCTGTTTAAAATCTTGATTAAATGTTACTGTAAAGGTATTGCTTCGAAGAATTTTTCGCATACTCTTACTGATTTTTACTTCTTTGGGAAAAAGCACCATTCTCGGATCAGGGCTGTACCAAACAATTGGTTCTCCTTCATTATACCACGGAAAAATTCCTTGTTTATAGGCTAGCAGGACTCTGTCGGGATGCAAGTCACCTCCGACGGCTAGTATGCCGTTGTCATCGGCTAATTCAATGGGAGGAAAACGATGAAAATGATCCAGTAGAAACATAATGATTTATAATAACACAAGCTGATAAACGATGTTTTATACATTTATCAGCTTGCGAGAGTATTGTAATAATTTTATTTAAAAAGGCAAATCGTCTGCTTCTTCTTCTTGCGTTGACGTGTCGATTTGTTCCAGAGTTTCCGGTGGTGCCATCGGAGGTGGTGTACTGGATTGTGCAGGTTCTATTCTCCACCCGTTCAACGAGTTAAAGTATTTAGCTTCACCTTCCGGATTAATCCATTCCCGACCTCGTAAGTTGATAGATACTTTGACATCTTGTCCTACTTGAAAATTGTCCAACAAACTGCAACGGTCTTGTGTAAATTCAATAAGAATGTGTTGTGGATATTGTTCATCGGTGGTGATGACTATTTCTCTCTTTTTAAAACCATTAGATCCATATTCTTTGGTTTCGTCGATTTTTTTAATGCGTCCTGTTACGTCCATAATCAATAATTTATTTATTGGGACAAATATACTATCCTGATTGGTTTTATGTTACTAAATTGTATTTTTTTAATTAACAATTTCTAAATAAATAATTTTATGTAGGTTTGTTCTACCGATATCAATACAATTGACACAAACATTTTATAAACATATTATTCGTTGGGGTATTATTATAGCTTCGCTTTTTATCGTCAGTTTGATTTTGTGGAACACCTATACTTTTTTTCAGCGATTTAAGGATGAAGAGCGTGTTAAGATGGAGATTCTGGCAGCGACTTACAAGCGGTTAAACACCAATTTAGATTTGGATGCCGATGTGACTTTGGAGCAGCAAATCATGGAGAGTAATCGTCATATCCCTATGATTTTGACCGATGCGCATGGAAATGTGGTCTATCATGCAAACCTTCCTCCAAAAAAAGCAAAAGATTCCATTTATTTGCAAAAAAAATTACGGGAAATGAAGGCGGAAAACCAACCTTTGTTGATTCAATATCCCAATTCGTCCAAGCAGTTTATCTATTACAGCGATTCGGATATATTGACACGTTTAAAATACTACCCAATGGACTTGTTGTTGGTTTTGGTCTTGTTTTTTACGGTGATTGTACTCTTTACTCAAACCAATAAGATTGCTGCTGAAAATAAATTATGGACGGGAATGGCTAGGGAAACCGCCCATCAGATAGGGACTCCTTTAACTTCTTTGTTAGGTTGGGTCGCTTTGTTAAAAGAGGATGATTCTAATAAAACTATTGCTGAAGAAATAGAAAAAGACGTAGAACGATTGGAAATTATAGCCAATAGATTTTCCAAAATAGGTTCTGATACCCCGTTGGTTCGTACCGATATTGTTCAATTGACACAGGAGTCTTTTCATTATTTGCAATCCCGTTTATCCAAGCAGATTCATTTTGTGTTCAAGTCGGCATCCGATCGTATTATGGTGCCGGTAAACAAGGAACTCTATGTGTGGGTTGTTGAAAATTTAGTAAAAAATGCCGTCGATGCTATGCAGGGGAAAGGAAGCATTACCCTAGAAATTATTCCAAATAAATCTACGGTTTCTATTCTAGTATCCGATACGGGAAAGGGCTTGTCCAAATCCATGTTTAAAAAAATATTTGAACCCGGATTCACGACCAAAAAGAGAGGTTGGGGCTTGGGTTTATCCTTATCCAAAAGGATTATCGAAGATTTTCATCATGGCAAAATCTACGTAAAGGAATCTGAAATTAATAAAGGAACCCGCTTTTGTGTAAAATTACCTATTTAAAATTTTGCCGTATTTGAGCCGCCAATTCATTAAATTCATCATTTGTCATACTGATTTTTGAACCAAAAGTAGCGTCTTTCATCTCCTGAAGCGGGATGAGGTGTATGTGTACATGCGGTACTTCCAGTCCGATAACAGAAAGCCCGATACGTTCACAAGGCACGCTTTTTTCCAAGGCAATCGCCACCCGGCGTGCAAATAAAAACAAGTTTTGATAGGTTGTTTTATCCAGATCAAAAAGTTTGTTCACCTCTTTTTTAGGAACGACCAAGGTATGCCCTTTGGCATTGGGATTGATATCCAAAAAGGCATAAAAATTTTCATCTTCTGCTATTTTGTAAGAAGGAATTTCGCCTTGAATGATCTTTGTAAAAATGGTAGCCATTATCTTGAGATTTCTAAAATTTCTAATTTTAAAATGCCATTGGGGACTTTTACTTCGGCAATATCACCGACTTTAGTGCCTAAAATCCCTTTTCCGATGGGTGAATCTACAGATATTTTACCATTGGCCAAATCGGCTTCAGCATCGGCTACCAGAGTAAAAACCATTTCTTTGTTTAGGGTCAAATTTTTCATTTTGACTGTAGAATGAATCAAAGCTTTGGATTTATCCAGTTGAGATTCGTCAATAATCCGGGCATTGGCGATCGTATTTTTTAGCTGTACAATTTTATATTCCAATAAAGATTGCTCTTCTTTGGCAGCGTGATATTCGGCATTTTCGCTTAGATCTCCCTTGTCTCTAGCGTCGGCTATGGCTTGTGTAATACGGGGACGATCTACGTGTTCCATCGTACTAAGCTCCTCTTTAAGCTTGGTCAATCCTTCTTTGGTAAAGTATGATATTTTACTCATAATCAGTATTAATTTATTAAAAGCATTGTCAAATTAAACAAAAATTCAAGTAGCTATAATTACAAAAAATCCCATTCCAATTATTGTAGGATGAGATTTAGATGACAAAAATACATAAATTATACGAAATAATGCTAACTTGCGTTGAATGAATACCTTAATTTTTTATAATTTATATCAATAGATGCGGGCATATTTTTATTTTTTAATTTTTATTTTGGTTGGGGCTTGCAGTGATCCTGCCCCTAATGATTTACTGCCTGATACGCCGGTAGATATTACCATTAATTTGAATAATCCGGAATTTAACAGTGCCCAGATTCCCGGAGGTTGGGCTACTATTTCCGGTGGTATTAAAGGGATATTGTTGTATAATAAAAACGGTACCTATGTCGCCTTTGACCGGGCATGTCCTCATTTACCTCCTGCTTCGTGTAGTGCCATGACATTTGATGGATTGTTATTGACCTGTCCTTGTGATGATAGTACGTTTAATATTTTCAATGGGGGCGTTTCACAAACTGATGGAGTCAATTATAGCGCTAGAGAATATCACGTGCAAGCCGTCAATTCAATGAGTTTACGAATTACCAATTACTAAAATTGATCCAGATCCAATATTTCAATGCGGTTTCTGTGCAAGGATATTTTGCCTTGATTTTCCAACTGTTTTAATAAACGTGATACCACAACTCTAGAGGTGTTTAGGTCGTAAGCAATCTCTTGGTGAGTGGTAGTCAACATCGTTTCTCTGAGTACTTGCGCCTTGTCATGTAAATATTTTAATAATCGGTCATCCATTCTCATAAAAGCAAGTGTATCAACCGCTTCTATCATTTCTCTTAAACGAATACTATAACTTTCAATCACATAATGGCGAAAGGTTTTATATTTGACCATCCATTCGTCAAAATGTTCCAGACTAACCAAAATCACTTCAGAATCAGTTTCGGCAACTGCCCGTATTCTACTTTTTTTAGATTCTAACGAATTGATAAAAGAGCAGGCACAGGTATCGCCCCGTTCTAAGAAATACATGGCTATCTCATCACCGCCATTGTCTTCACTCAATATTTTGAAAACCCCGCGCAACAGAAAAGGGACAAAATCTATTTGGTCGCCGATGTCCATCATCAAGTCTCCAGTTCTGTAAAATTTCAATTCTCCGGATTCAATAATTTCTTCAATCAATGCTTCCTCAAATTGTACGGCAAAAAAGTCTTTCAATTTTTCTCTCATATTTCTATTCTTTAATGGGTTTCTATTTCGGTCAATTTACAAAGTTACAATACCTTTTTGACATATTCCATTATTTTTTTTGTTGCCCCCCTGTTTTTTTGAATATATTCAGTGGCCGTTTTACCGGAATTCTGCCTAAAAATAGGGTTTTTTCGCATTTTTTGCAGTATTTTCTCCAACTGATTGTAATTATCAATTTCAAAACAGGCCTTTAATTGAATCAAGTCTGTAGCTTCTTGAAATTTTTGATAGTTGGGACCCATTACAATGGGAATACCATAGGTTGCCGGCTCTAAGATATTGTGAATACCCGCACCAAAACCACCTCCTACGTAGGCTACATCAGCATAGGCATATACTTGCGAGAGTATTCCTATTGAATCGATAATCAGAACTTGAGCGGCTGTGTTATTTTGTGTCTGGGCTTGTGAATACAGTAGGGTTTTTGGAGTCAGATTTTTTTTCAATTGTTCCAATCCGGCAGTGCTTATGTTATGAGGGGCGATGATAAAACGTTCTTGATCCGTGGCTTTTTCATTGATATATTTTACTAAAAGGGCTTCATCTTTAGGCCACGTACTACCGGCGACTAAGGTGTGATGATTTTTGGTAAAACCAGCTATAAATTCAAGCCGTTTCCGGTTTTGCAGTATTTTATAAACCCGATCAAAACGAGTGTCGCCGTTGTTCGTAACATTGGAAAAACCAATACTTTTTAACAGCGCAACGGAATAGTCATTTTGCACAAAAAAATGAGAAAAACTCTGTAAAGGCTTGCGAAACCAAGGCTTGTTTTTTCGAAAAAACACTTGATTTTCTCTAAAGATCCCCGATATGAGGATACTGCGAATTTTCTTATGCCGCAAGGTGTTAAGCAGATTAGGCCAAAACTCGTATTTTACAAAAATAGCCAAATCGGGATGGGTTGTTTTAACAAAACGCCGGGCGTTTTTCAGGGAATCTATCGGGAGATACACTATGACATCGGCTAGTGGATAATTCTTACGGATTTCATAACCCGAGGGTGAAAAGAATGTAAGGATTATTTTATAGGTAGGATACTGCTCTTTGAGTGCTTCTAGAACCGGTCTCCCTTGTTCAAACTCTCCCAGCGATGCACAATGCATCCAAATAGTTTTATCATTGGGTTCAATAGCGGTTTGCAGTTTATCAAAAGTCTGTTTACGGCCCTTGTAGAACTGTTTTATTTTGGGATTAAAAATCGCTACAACAGGTAAAAAAGCCTGAGCCAAAGCGACCAAAATAGTATACAAAATTTGCATAGGGTAAAGATAAAACAAAAAAGCAGAGTTACTATGAATAACTCTGCTTTTTGTAAAATATCAAAATGATTATGCTTTTACCGGATCGATAGAAACATATGATTTATCATTTCTTTTTTTCGTAAAAACTACGATACCATCTACTTTAGCGTGCAATGTATGGTCTTTACCCATATATACATTTTCGCCCGGGTGATGTTTGGTTCCTCTTTGGCGTACAATAATATTTCCGGCCAAGGCTGCTTGCCCACCAAAAATTTTGACACCTAATCGTTTCGATTCCGATTCTCTACCGTTCTTAGAACTACCAACTCCTTTTTTATGAGCCATAATAATTAAATTTTAAGGTTATTGAAATAGGTATTATTCGATACCTCCTTTAACGTTATCTTGCCATTCCTTCAATTCATCCCATTTTCCTTCGGCAGCCATTTTGGCTTGTTTAGGCCAGGAATTAGGATTTTTGGAAGCGTATCGGGGACCTGCAGCTGCTAAAATTTCTTTTAGTTTTGCCACGTCTGTTTTAGCTAATTTAGCAAATGTGTCAATACCGGCTTCTACAAAAATACCGGCAATTTTAGGTCCGATTCCTTCTACTTTCTTTAGATCATCTGCTTTGGCTGCTTTTTTGGGAGCGGCTTTTTTAGCAGTTGTTTTTGTTTCGGTTTTAGGGCTTTCCTTTTTGGCAGTTTCCTTTTTGGGTGCTGCTTTCTTGGCAGTTTCCTTTTTTGCTACCGGTTTAGCTGCTTTTTTAGCAGATTTATGTCCCGAAGCTGTAATGCTTTCAATTTGAATTTCAGTAAAGAATTGTCTGTGTCCGTTTTTTACACGGTATCCTTTACGTCTTTTTTTCTTAAAAACGATTACTTTATCACCTTTTAGATGACTTAAAATTTTGGCCGTTACTGCGGCTCCTTCTATAGCTGGGGCGCCAATAGTTACTTTGCCATCGTCCAATAAAAGTACTTTTTCAAAAGTAACTTTATCGCCTTCTTTACCCGGTAAACGATGTACAAAAACTTTTTGGTCTTTTGCAACTTTAAATTGCTGCCCTGCCATCTCTACAATTGCGTACATAAGTTTTTGATTATTAATTTATTACACTTAATTAAGCCTTAAGTTCTTTTAAGGCGGATGCAAAGATACTAAAAAAGTTAGGAATTAAAAGTTATATTATTAATTTTTATCGTTCAAGACCCGTTTTTCTAAACTTGATTAAAAAGTCCTTGAATGTTGGAAGCGAATAATTTAACGGCTATCGCCATCAGGATTACCCCAAAAACTTTCCGGATGACACTTATTCCTCCTTTACCTACTAATCGTTCTATTTTTTTAGAAGATTTAAGAACAGCATAGACAAATAAGATATTAACCAATATGGCAATGAGTATATTGATCGTGGCATATTCTGCCTTGATAGACAATATAGTGGTCATACTTCCCGCTCCGGCAATTAAGGGAAATGCTAAGGGAACTACACTAGCTGTTTCGGGAGCATCATCTTTATACAATTTAATTCCTAGAATCATTTCCAAGGCTAGAAAAAGCAAGACAAAAGAACCCGCCACGGCAAAGGAGTGTACATCAATCCCGATGAGTTTTAACAATTCTTCTCCGATGAATAAAAACGCAACCATAATCAATGCAGACACCAGAGAGGCTTTTTCTGATTGAATATGACCCACTTTGTTACGCAAATCTATAATAATGGGGATGCTTCCGATAATATCAATGACAGCAAATAAAATCATAGTTGCTGTGATTATTTCTTTAAAACTGAAGTTCATAGTTAGTAGTTTTATTGGATAATTTAATAATAGTTTAATCGCTTCTGATTTTCGCGGCAAAAGTAGTTAAATAGGAATGATACACAAGCGTTTAGACTGTTATTTTTTAGTTTTATTTCAGGGCTTGGATTCTACAGATATCATCGGATAAAAAAAATATTTAAAAGTGCTTGTTTTTATGTAATATTGCACGCATGTTTCAAGTAGGAAAAACCATCATATCAGAGGATATTTTAGATCGTAAATTTGTTTGCGACCTCAATGCTTGCAAGGGCCGTTGTTGTGTAGAGGGAGAAGCCGGTGCGCCGGTTAGTTTAGAAGAAACCAAAATATTGCATACACTTTTTGAAAAAATAAAACCTTTTTTACGACCGGAAGGTATTGCCGCTATTGAAGCCGAGGGATTATATACGACCAATCCGATAGGTGAATTTGAAACTACATTGGTACATAAAAAGGAATGTGCTTATGCCGTTTTTGATGCGCAAGGTATTGCCAAATGTGGTATTGAAGAAGCGTATAATGCCGGAGTAGTGGACTTTAAAAAACCCATTTCTTGTCATTTATATCCTATCCGGATACAAGAATACAAAACCTTAACGGCAGTAAATTATCACGCGTGGCCTATCTGTGATGCGGCTTGTGTGTTGGGTAAAGAATTACAAATTCCCACTTACAAATTTGTAAAAGAGGCTTTGATTCGAAAATTTGGAACAAGTTGGTACGATGAGTTGGATCAAGTGGCTCAAGAATATGATCTTTCAAAAGAACAGATAAATCCTAAAAATCGCTAGTGTATTAACGAAGCGGGATGTTTATATAGACCTTAGTTCCGGCGGGTTTTTCTTTCGTATAGAGATCTTCAAAACGGATTTTAACTTTGTTTTGCAAATGTGTGGTAGAGACCTCTAGGCGCTCTTTGGTCAATGAGATGCCCAATGACTCTTTTTTAGTCAGTTTGGCAGCTTTGTTGATAGCGGCTCTTTCACGACCTATTCCATTATCTGCAATACAAATGGATAGATAATCCTTATTTGATTGAATTTCTATTTGAATTAATTTTTTTCCTTTTTTTAAAGCCAGTCCGTGCCAAATGGCATTTTCAATAAAAGGTTGTAAAACCAAGGGAGGTAATTTAATGCGTTCTGTAGTTGGTTTTAAAGTAGGTAAAATCAGCGTGATTTCATTTTCCATACGCATATTTTCAACTTCTATATATATCTGCATTACGGCCAATTCTTCTTTTAAGCTTATTTCTTGCAATTGTGAATTGTCTAATATTTTTCGTAATAATTTAGAAAGTTTACTTAAAAAATAGGCAGCATCTTCTTTTTTATTCTGAATGATATAGTATTTGACAGAATTGAGCGAATTAAACAAAAAATGAGGGTTCATTTGAGTTTGCAAAGCTCTCATTCGCAGGTTTAAGGTTTTTTTGGAGAACTCAATCGCTAGTTTTGTTCTTTTTTCTTTTTCTTTTTCTTGATTTAACCTCAAAATTTCGGCTGTTTTCAGTGCGACCTCTTTATCGAGTTTGGAATGAACTTTTTGTTGTAATGCGATATTCTGTTGGTGTTCTTCAATGACTTTTTCTTGTGCTGTGTTTTTATCCATCAGTATCTTTTTTTGTTTGGCACCTAATCCTAAAGCAAAGAAAATATTTTCAAAAAATGTAGCGATGTAGAATAAAGTGGTGACCAAATGACCTAAGAAAGATAAATAAAATGCCGTTAAAGAAAGCAAGAGATAGATGATGGAACCGCTGAGCACATAATATTTTAATACGGTATCCATGGTATAGAGTATATACATTGTAATGACTGCGATAATCGTAATTGTGGGCAGAAAGAAAAAGGCATAAGCCATTCCTAACAATCTTTGATTGCCGATGATGGAAGTATAGAGCATTAAAAGGATTAAAATAGATAGATAAATACCAATACTGTAATTTAGAAACCTGTTCCATTGCGGTTTGTATTGTTTTAAATCAATAAAGGTTTTGACAAACAGTAAATAAATCGTGTTGAATAACCATTGTAATGGAACGGAAAAGTGATATAAATAGGGCTTTAAGGGAAGGCTAAAATCCCGTAAAAAGAAAAAATGTGCCCTGTGATAGGTATAGACAAAAATAAGAAAAGTGTACAGACTATAATAGAGGTAGGAACGGTCTTTATGTTGGAAATACAACAAAAAATGATAGAGTGATAAAGTGAGAAGAAAACCGGAAATAAAAATGGTAATTCCGTTATCATTAGGATGTTGAAAGATATATGTCCAATCTATTTGTAAAAGTAGCACGTTTGGTAAATTGTTTCCGCTTGCAAGATACAAAAAGCTTATTCTATAATTTGAGTGCAATAAAAAAAATGCTATGGAAGCGGTGTTACATATTGGTGATTCGACTGGAATTTTATTTACCTTTCACCGAATCATATTGATAGAGTCATTCACGATGCAAGTACAGGAATTTTTAGTATGACACGTGTTCCTTTGCTTTGATTATTTTCCATCAAATCATCAAAAACGATGGAAACCTTTCCTTTGAGATGTTCGGTATAGGATACTAAACGTTCTTTGGTAAGGCTAATCCCCAAGGATTCTTTTTCCACTAATTTTGCTGCTTTTAGTACCGCAGCTCTTTCTCTGCCTATTCCGTTATCTTCAATGCTAATTTGTAGATAAGCGTTGTCTTTTTTTATTGTAATTACAATCTTTTTATGTCCTTTTTTCAATGCGAGTCCGTGCCAAATCGCATTTTCTATAAAGGGCTGCAGCACCAAAGGAGGAATTTTAAAGTTAGATAAATTCAGCTGATCCGGATTTTTTTGTTCCATTAGAATATGCTTGTCTAAACGGATGTTCTCTACTTCCAGATAGAGTTGCATTACGGCTAATTCCTCTTGGAGACTGATTTCTTGGAGTTGGGAATTATCCAATATTTTTCGAAGCAAACGCGATAGTTTGCTCAAAAAATAGGTCGCATCTTCTTTTTTGTTTTTAATAATAAAGTGTTTGATAGCATTGAGCGAGTTAAACAAGAAGTGTGGGTTCATTTGGGTTTGTAAAGCCTTCATACGCAGGTCTAAGGTTTTTTTTGAAAATTCTGCTGCCAATTTTCTACGATGCTCATCGGCATTTTGTCTGTGCAATTGGATGATTTCCTGCGTTTTTTTAGCGACCTCTTTGTCCAATTTTTCTTTAATTCTTTTTTGTAATTCGATATTGATGGCGTGTTCTTTTATAATGCTTTGTTGTGCTTGGTTTCTCTCGGTTAATATTTTTTTTTGTTTGGCACCTAACCCTAAAGCAAAGAAGATATTTTCAATAAAAATGGCCATATAGAAGAATAGTAAACCCCCATAGGTTTGTTGTAAAGAGGTATAAAAAGCAATGACTCCAAATAAAATATAGAGAATAGATCCTATAATTACATAATATTTAAGGGTAGATGGCAGTTGGGCTATTCTAAATAGACTATAGAGGCTCAAGAGCACAAAACTCGGGACAAAGAAATAGCGTTGTACTGTAAAAAAGAAACTGTAATCTTGGGACAAACCAAATTGTATCATCAAAATTAGAAGTAGTGTAAAATAGAGTAATAATGTGCTGTTGAGTAGTTTATTTAGTTTGGGTAAATGGGTTTTTAGTTCCAAATAAGTTTGTAAAAACCGAATATAAACCATGTAAAACAGCCATTGTAATGGAACGACAATGGCGCTTAAAAAAGGTTTAGCAGACCGGGAAATATCTGCCAAAAAAAAATGATTGGCTCTGTGGTAAATATATAAGAAAATGAGCACTGTATAAAGGCTGTAATATAAGTAGGCCTTGTCTTTGTGTTGAAAAAACAGTAAAAAATGGTATAAAGACAGGGTCAATAAAAACCCGGAAATAAAGATGGTAACTCCATTCTGGTTGATACTATTGGAAAATTCAGAGAGATCAAACGATAAATAGTACATCACAACATAAGGGAATTAACTAATTTGAAGCAACTCCATCAATTTTCTTTTATGGGTTCTGGAAACCGGAATGTTCATTTTGTCTGTCATAATGATCTCACCGCCATCCCCTCGCAGGTATTCGGAAATATAATTGATATTGACAATAAAAGATTTATGAACCCTTATAAACTGTGCTTGTGGAATTAATGTTGCAAAACTCTTAATGCTTTTGGAGAGCAAATATTTTTCTTTGTTTTTCATAAAAACATGGGTGTAGTTCCCATCAGATTTGCAATACATTATTTGGTTGGAATCTACCATAATTATCCTGTCAGAAAGTGCTAAAGGAATGCGATTGGAAATAGTAGATTGTGAATTATTGGTAATAATGCGTTCAAAAATTTTTTCAATATTTTCCCCAACACTATGGCGTTTTCTATTCTTTTTAACTTTATCCATCGCTTTGACCAATTCATCCGGGTCAACAGGCTTCAATAAGTAATCAATAGCATTTTCTTTAAAAGATTGGATGGCGTATTGGTTATAGGCCGTAGTAATAATCAAATCAAAATCTCTGTAAGCCAATTTTTTCAATAATTGAAAACCGTCTAATTCGGGCATTTCTATATCTAAAAACACCACATCGGGTTTTAGATAATTGATGGCGCTGATAGCCTCCATAGGGCTGGTAAACATATCGACAATGCTTACTTCCGGGCAAAAATTGTTTAATTCCCATTTTAAGCTTTCTATGGCGCTTAATTCATCATCTACAATGAGAGCATGTATCATGGTTTGGTCGTTTAAAAATCAAAAATAGTGTTTTTTACGTTTGCTTTGTATTGTAAATATATAAATCCCTTGTTTAGGTGTATGTAACACACGTTTACCGTATAATATACATAGAACAGCATTTGGAAGCATTGGATTTGTTTTTTGGGGTTTATGAAGTGAAATAAGGGATTGATAAGCTCTAACTTGTTGTAAAGTAATTGGCGGTAGTCTGTGGTGCAGTGTGTCTGTATATTTGTGCATATTTTTATTGTATATATTCTCCAAAAATTAAACAAATGAAAACTTTTTTTAAAATCTCAATCATTTTAGTTGCCTTCTTTTTAGCCCCGCAACATGCAGAAGCTCAATTTTTAAAAAAATTAGCCAAACACGCACAAGAAAAAATCAAACG
>CAYNFJ010000061.1:0-4099 GCA_964396505.1 uncultured Polaribacter sp.
TTTTTGGGTGTGCAAATATATAAAAAAAACTAAAATCTGCAAAGTCTTATTTGAAGACCTTAATTCCAGAAGGTTTGACAAGGCAACTTCTTAATTTGTTGAAAACATTTTTATTATTGAGCCTTTTCCGTTGATTGATAATTAGAAATAATTGTACTTTTGGCTGGGAGATTTAGTAGAAATATTTTGTTTATAACAATTGATTTTTACCATAGGTTTTATACATCAAAAGGCTATTAATAAAATGACAAATTATCTGCAAGATTTAAATGAAATGCAACAAAAGGCTGTTTTGTACAAAGACGGCCCTATGATTATTATTGCCGGTGCGGGTTCCGGAAAGACCCGTGTTTTGACCTATCGAATAGCTTACTTGATGGAGCAGGGGATAGACCCGTTCAATATTCTTTCTTTGACTTTTACGAACAAAGCGGCACGTGAAATGAAGGAACGGATTGCAAAAGTGGTTGGTGAAAGTGAATCTAAAAATTTATGGATGGGAACTTTTCACGCTATTTTTGCCCGGATTTTACGATTTGAAGCAGATAAATTAGGTTTTCCAAATAATTTTACCATCTATGATTCTCAAGATTCCAAACGCCTCATAGCTGGTATCATCAAGGAAATGCAACTCAATAAGGATTTGTATAAACCTAAAAGTGTGGCAGCTCGTATTTCAAAATTCAAAAACAACTTAATCACTGTACGCGCATATTACAAGAATCCGGAACTGATAGAGGCCGATGCCTTGGCAAAGCGTCCCAAGATGGGCGAAATTTATAAAAACTATGTGGAACGATGCTTCAAATCAGGAGCTATGGATTTTGACGATTTGTTATTGCGAACCAATGAATTATTAAGTCGCTTTCCGGAAGTTTTGGCAAAATATCAAAATCGTTTTAGGTATATATTGGTAGATGAGTATCAGGATACCAATCACTCGCAGTATTTGATTGTAAGAGCTTTGGCAGATCGTTTTCAAAATATATGTGTAGTAGGCGATGATTCACAAAGTATTTATGCGTTTAGAGGTGCCAATATCCAGAATATATTGAATTTTCAGAAAGATTATCCCGATGCGGTTACTTTTAAATTGGAGCAAAATTATCGTTCTACAAAAAACATAGTTCTTGCTGCTAATTCTGTTATTGATAAAAATACGATTAAATTGGATAAAGAGTTATGGACAGCAAATGATGCAGGAGAAAAAGTGGAGGTGATGCGATTATTATCTGATGCGGAAGAAGGACGCTATATTGCCGATTCTATTTTTGATAATAAGATGAATCGTCAATTAAAAAACAAAGATTTTGCCGTTTTATACCGTACCAATGCACAATCCAGAGCCATAGAAGATGCCTTACGTAAAAAAAACATCAAATACCGTATTTTTGGAGGCACCTCTTTTTATCAACGTAAAGAGATAAAAGATGTGTTGGCATACCTGCGTTTGTTGATTAATCCCGATGACGAAGAAGCATTAAGACGGGTTATTAATTATCCGACCCGAGGAATTGGTCAAACGACTTTGGATAAATTGACCGTCAAGGCAAATGAATTGCAAATTTCTATATATAAAGTTCTAGAACAATTGGATGTTATTCCCATAGCTCTCCATGCCGGAACGAAACAAAAATTAGCAAATTTTGTGATGATGATAAAGAGTTTCGAGGTATTTATGCTTTCTCATAATGCATTTGAAGTAGCAAAAGAGGTGTTAAATAGAACCCGGATTATTAAAGAAATTGAAAAAGGCGGTATGCCTGAAGATATTAGCCGGGTAGAAAACATACAGGAATTGCTAAACGGTTTGCAAGATTTTATTTTGTTACAAGAACAAGAAGAAGAACCTGATGCTTCGTTAGCCGCATTTTTAGAAAATGTGGCTTTGGCGACCGATTTTGATGTGGAAAAAGGAGAAACCGATGTAGTTACCCTTATGACGGTGCATATGGCAAAAGGACTGGAATTTCCCTATGTTTACATAGCCGGTTTGGAAGAAGGCCTGTTTCCTTCTGCTATGAATATGAATACGCGTGAAGATTTGGAAGAGGAACGCAGACTGTTTTATGTGGCATTGACCCGGGCTGAAAAACAAGCCTATCTATTACATACGCAAACTCGTTTTCGATGGGGAAAATTAAC
Source organism: uncultured Polaribacter sp. (assembly GCA_964396505.1). GTDB lineage: Bacteria > Bacteroidota > Bacteroidia > Flavobacteriales > Flavobacteriaceae > DQTL01. Next base: position 2,146 of record CAYNFJ010000061.1, read on the forward strand.
CGATTGTGAACCCAGCCGTTTTTTGATTGAGATAGATGAAAAATATTTGAATATCAAAAATCCAATACTCCCTGAGCCGACACATAATAGCTTTGTAGATGCCGATATCTTTGGAGATATTCCAAAACAAAAGATACGCTTTAAAAAACCGGAAAAACGACCCAAAACTACTTTTAGACCACCCAAAAATCTTAAAAAATTATCGCAAACATCCGGAAAAACAAATCTTTTTGATACCAAAATTACTGTGGGGAATATCGTCTTACACGAACGTTTTGGAAAAGGAGAAGTACTGCGTATGGAAGGAAATGGAGGTGATATAAAAGCAGTTATAAAGTTTGGCGATGGAAACAAAAAACTGCTGTTGAAATTTGCCAAATTGACCATAGTAAGTTAAAAATAATACGATATGTCTTTTTTAAAAATACAGGACGAACAAAAACGTTTACTCTTACAAATAAAAGGATTTGTCAGTGATACTTACTTAGAATTTGCCGCCGATAAATTGGGGCTTTCCCTCTTTAAATTACCGGAGTTTAATATAGATGTTATATTAGAAAATCCCATACTCATTCATAACAAATTGCGTTTGGGAAATAGATTGGAACGTTTCTTTGCCTATATCATTCATGCGAGTGAATCATACGATTTATTGGCCGAAAATATACAGATTATTCAAGATAAAATTACTTTGGGAGAAATTGATTTTATTCTGCTGAATAAATATACGAAACAGGTATTACATGTTGAATTATGTGGAAAATTGTATCTGTATAATCCGGTTTATGATAACGAGTTACACCGGTGGATAGGACCCAATAAAAAAGACTCATTACTAAAAAAATTAAACAAGCTAAAGGATAAGCAACTTCCCTTACTCTATCATCCGGAAACGGCTAATATGCTTTCGATATTTAATTTTGATATTCGTGCAATCGAGCAGCAAGTTTGTTTTAAAGCAAGGTTGTTTATGCCCTATCGGTTAAAAGATCATATTCCTAGATTTGTAAACCGGAAAAATATAAAAGGATATTACCTACGATTACAAGAATTCTTAGAGTTGAACTGGCAAGACAATGCCTTTTTTATGCCGGAAAAACAAGATTGGATTGTAGCTCCAAAATATGGCGAAATATGGTATTCTTTTGACGAGATACTCTTGCAAATAGAGGTTTCGTTACTTCATAAACAAAGCCCGATGCTATGGATGAAAAAACCGGATGGAAGCTATGAAACGCTTTTTGTTGTTTGGTGGTAATGTGGTTTTATCATTAATATGAATTCTATCAAATCAAGTTTTTTTAACAAATTTGGTCAAGATCACAATCTGCGTACCTTCTACTTTTCCTTCTATATGTTCGGGATTATCGTGAACCAGTGTTATACGTCGTACGGCAGTACCTCTTTTAGCGATAAAACTGGTGCCTTTTACTTTTAGATCTTTGATAAGTACCACAGAATCACCATTCTCCAATACGGCGCCATTACTGTCTTTATGTACGATTAAATCAGAGGGGTCTTTATCCTCTCCGGTAGCTTTAGCCCATTCCAGCGTTTCGTCATCCAGATATAACATATCCAATAAATCCTGAGGCCAGCCCTCCTTCTTTAATCGGTGTAACATACGCCAAGCCATTACCTGCACAGCAGGAATTTCACTCCACATACTGTCATTCAAACAACGCCAATGATTGGGATCCATCGTATCCGGATTTTCAATTTGTTCTTGGCAAGTACTACAAACCAATATATGATCATTTGCATCATTGTGTGGCTGGGGTGCTACGGAAAAGATACTTAGATTTTCAGTATTTCCACACAATTCACAGTGTTGGTTGCTTCTTATTTCTAAAGATTTAAGGATACTCATTATATGATATTTTAAGATTGCAAACATATTAAAAACAAATGGTATGACAATATAGATGAATTTGGAATCTCAAATCTTGAATCT
>CAYNFJ010000061.1:4199-13278 GCA_964396505.1 uncultured Polaribacter sp.
ACAACATTAATAGAGACAGTTCTTAAAAATACAGTAAGTAAATATATTGATATTCTACAAAAAGGATATATTATTTTCAAGTTAAGTAGTTTTAGCCGTAATATTCGTCACGAAATTAAAAGAAATAAAAAAATCTATTTTTATGACAATGGAATACGTAATATGGTAATTGGAAATTTTAACCCTCTTGAATTACGAACAGACAAAGGGGCTTTATGGGAAAATTTTTTAATTTCAGAAAGAGTAAAACAAATTGAATATAAACAAAGTCTTGCTCGTAAATATTTTTGGAGAACCAAGCAACAACAAGAAGTCGATTTTGTCGAAGAAAACAGTGGAAAAATATATGGTTATGAATTCAAATGGAATAACAAAAAAAGAGTAAGATTACCAAAAACATTTGTTGAAGCATACGATGCCGAAAGTTTTGTAATTGATAGAAATAATTTTAGAGATTTTGTAATAATAAATTAAAATATCCCCTCGTTACCGCACGAATCCCCTTGTGTGATAAATATTCTCAAATAAGACAAAAATACCGCCAAAAAATTCAAATCTCAAATCTAGAATCTTGGGTCTCCTAAAACCAGTCTTTATAATTACTGGATGCTTCTAATTTGTTTTCCAATTCATCGGGTAAATCCGGAAAAAAATCTATGTGTGTAAGTGATTCTATCTGATCAATGCTCACGACATATTTAGATAGCATCGCATCAGATTCTCTGTTTGGAATAAGAAAAGCAATAGCCTGTATCTTGGGTTTGGAAATCCTTACTATTATTTTATAAAAACGCTTAGGTACACCCACTTTATTGTGACCAATGGTTGGTAAATCATCGGTTAATACACCGCCGGTTACTATAAAAAGGGCTTTGTATTTAACAGCCCAATAGCGTGTTTTTTGTTCCAATCTATTCCATATGCCGGCGTTAAATTGATGATTTTGTGGCGATACATTACTCATCAGAAAAGTTTCATTAAAGGCTTGTCTGGAAAATTTTCTATCACCGGCAGGGCAGAGATGCCCTTTATCAAAATGAGATTTTTTGTAGTCGCTGTAATGAGCACTTTTGGTTTTTACCTGTTTATCACTGATAAAATAAGGTCTGTTAAAATGCGTATGGACCACTTGTTTTTTGGTCAATTTATAGGCAAGCCATTCCGCTTGTTCATATTTTTCATTATAGGACAGGGTGTAAAACCGGTGTGTAATGATTTGTCCGGTAGTAGAAGTAGGGAGGTAGTGCTGTCCTTCATCCGATACATCCGATTGTGTTTTTGTAGAGAAATCTTCTGCAGAATAGTGATCGTAAATATAAAAACCGATTGCGAAAATCAGGGCAATGATACTGTATAGATATTTTCTTTGGAACATCAATTCTGGGTTTTTAAAACAATTTCTGTAAAATCATCGGCTTTGGGAATTTTTTCAATCAATGATAAATATATATCGGGTAAATGAGTCAATTTTCGTTTTTTTAAATCAATCCAGGCTCCGTAAACTTGAACTTTTGCAGCCAAATCGCCTTTTTCATTATAAATATGATGTACAAATCGCCAACGTTCTAATTGTGGCGAAGCCGCTTCCAGTGCCATACTGACACGGATGTCTTCTCCCAAGTGAATTTCTTTGTAGAAGGAAGTTTCTTCTTTAAATAGAACGGGTCCTATTTGCAAGGTGGCAAATTCGTCCATAGAAAGCCCGCATTCATTGAAAAAACGCACGCGTATCTCAGCGGCATAATCATTGTATGCAGAATGTCGCATATGTCGGTTCGGATCAAAATCTGCCCAACGGGTACTAAATGTTTTTTGGTAGGTCATCGTCTTGAATAAATAAGGGTTTATTGAAAGGTCCACGCTATAATTCGAGTTATTTTGTTGCCGTGTTGCATCGGAATATTCTGAATAGATGTAGCTTTTAATTTTTCTAAAGATTGCTGCATACTCTTGATGTTTTTCTTATTGGAAACCAAGATGCTAAACCATTGTATTTGCTCTTTGTAAAAACTACTTTCATAGAGATAATTATGGACAAAAGCTTTTTCGCCACCCGGATACCACAGCTCGTGATCTTTACCGCTAAAATTACGATTGATTTTTGGGATTTTATCAGATGTAGCCTCAATAGAAGCAGTTTTTTTCTTCAATCCGCTTATTTTTTTTAAGGTAGCTTTATTGGCTTCTTCTAATGAGCCATAAAAAGGAGGGTTGCAAATACTGGCGGCAAATCGGTCATTGGGCTTTATGATTCCTTTGAAAATAGTGGCTTTGTTTTTTTGATGTCTCAGTACTATTTTTTTTTCCAGCCTGTTGACACGTATTATTTTTTGGGCTTGTTCCAAACTTTTTTGATGTATGTCACTGGCTACAAATTTCCATTGAAATACGGCATTTCCCAATAGTGGGTAGATGAGTGATGCACCTGTTCCAATATCTAAAATAGAGGGATTCTCAATTTTATTTTTTTGAAACAAATCGTCTAAATAATGCAAATAATCTACGCGACCCGGTACAGCAGGACAGAGAAATTCATCAGAAAAATGCCAATACTTGATTTTGTAATGTACGAGCAGCAAAGCTGTATTCAAGGCTTTTACGGCATTAGGGTCGGCAAAATCAATCGTCTTTTTTCCATCATCTTTAGTCTTAACGTACGGTGTAAGACGTGGATCGGCTTTTGTAAGTGTATCAAAATCATAACCTGACTTATGACGGTTGTTTCTATTCATAAATAGTTTCTATTAAGGGGCGTAAAGTACAGATTTTATATTGAATGAGCCTTGAAAAATCAAAAAAGGAATCGGTATTATTTAAAACCGATTGTTTTTCTTTGAGAAAGTTCGGGGCTTGTTTCTTTAAATTCCAATACATCTTCTAAGCTTAAAGTTGCCATCATTTTTTGAGTTCGATTATTTTTATCCAATGCCGCCATACGTAATTCTTGATTTCTATAGGCTTTTTCCACCATTTTACGCATCGAACGGGCATTGCCAAAGAATTTAGATCTATTTTTATACAGATGAGCAATGTATTTTTTGATATGTGCCGTTGCTTTTGCGTCGGGTTTTAGCCCTTTTTTGGCCAACATATTCCGGGCTATTTCCCAGAGTTCTTCTTCGGTAAAATCAGGGAACAGGAACGTACGGTCAAAACGGGATTTCATTCCCGGATTGGTTTCCAAAAAGCGTTTCATATTATCGGTATATCCGGCTACGATGAGTCCAAATTCGCCACGGTGATCTTCCATTTCTTTGATAAGGGCTGCAATGGCTTTCTTTCCAAAATCATTTCCACTACCACCGGATGTTTCGGTAATGGCATAGGCTTCGTCAATGAATAAAATTCCTCCCATAGCATCTTTGATTAATTCTTTGGTTTTGAGGGATGTTTGTCCTACATAACCGGCTATTAAATCACCTCCGTCCGCTTCTATTAAATGACCTCTTTCCAATAGTCCCAGTGCTTTATAAACTCTTCCGATAATACGGGCTACAGTAGTTTTTCCGGTACCCGGATTTCCTAAAAAAACAGAATGCAATGAGAAAGCTTTCAGAATATCTCGGTCATTCTCCCGGTAATATTTTGTCAGACGAATCAATTCTTGTACTTCTTGTTTTATCTGATGTAAACCGGTCAAACTGTTGAGTTCTGCCGTAGCTTCTTCCAATAATGCATTGTCAATATCCAATTTCAAACGTTTCTTAAGCGCTGTGCCTGTAAGGTCTTCAATATCTTCGGCTTTGATAGTTCGTAGGAGTTTTTTAGTGATTTTTTCAGGTTCATATTCACGTACCAAACGGATTCCTAAATTCATTTTTGCCTCGTCAATGATGGCGTGAACCAATCGGGCATTGCCAAAGGTTTTATCGCGTTTTCGATAGGCATTGGTCACAATTTTTTTAATTTTTTCCAAGGCTTTTTTCTCTAAAATAACGTCTTTGTGTTTGGCAGCATACCGCGCTATATCCACCAATTGATTGGGAGTGAAGTCTTCAAAATGATAATAATTCCTAAAACGTGATTTGAGACCGGGATTGGAATGGATAAATTTATTCATTTCTTCGGGATAACCGGCTACCATAATGGCTATATCGCCGGGTCCATCACTCATTTCGGTAATGAGTGCCGCAATGGCTTCGGGTCCAAAATCATTGGGTGAATCTTCTTTATAAAGCATATAGGCTTCGTCAATGAATAAGATACCTCCACGGGCTTTTTCAATCACTTTTTTAGTGTTTTCACCGGTTTGTCTGACATATCCGGCAATCAAATCATTGCTCTCTACGGTCAACACGTGTCCTTTGGACAAAATGCCCATCGCGTGATATATTTCTCCCAATAGTTTTACGACGGTGGTTTTTCCGGTACCGGGATTTCCGGTAAAAACACTGTGTAGATTAATCTCTTCCTCGTCTTCTATACCTTTTTCTTTTCGGATCTTTAGGTACGTAATATAATCAATATATTCTTTGATTTTACGCTTAATTTCCTCTAAACCTATCAATTCGTCTAATTCTGCCAGAATTTCTTTAAGAGGTCTTTTTTTAGGTTCTTCCGGCGTTTTGATTTGTGCTGATTGTTCAGTATCTGTGGTATCAATTTTTTTGGATTCAAATTTTCCGGACTGATAGAATTTTCCTATTTCTTGATTCATCAAAGCTTCTTTTTTACTGAGCCTTTGTCTGTTTTTATTTCCCACTTTAAAGGGAATCATGGCTACTACGGTTTCCATAAATACCGCTTCTATTCGATAATTATCTTCTAACCATACTTTTCCGGTATCACTGCCCCAACCGGTTGTGATAATGGTAAGAGAGTCTTCATTTACTTTTTTTTCAACAGTGGTGGTACTGGGAATAGAGCCGATTAACATGCCGGAATCATCGTAATAATTGAAAAATAATTCACAGAGCCATTCTTTGGGAACTTTACTGTTAAAAGTAAGTTCAGCCATAATATAACGTGCGGTTTCTTTGTCAAATTCTTTAAGATACACGCGTTGGTCTCTATCTGTATTTTTCAAACCGGATTCGTAGGTATTAAACGAGACGACCTCAAAATACGGATTGTTCCCCAAACTAACTTTTCCAATATCTTCAATGTAAAAATCGGTAGTGCCGACCATTTCATCACCAATCGTAATCTCCCAACGGTACACCCCTTCTTGCCAATATTTGCCGTATGCCGCATTGCCCCAACCGTATTCAAACTGAACAATGTTCTCATCTTTGTTAATACTGTATTCTTTGGTTTCTGAACAATGTTCTTTTGTTTTTTTACCGTTTTCTAACGTAAAAGCTTTAAAAGAAATTTGGGTTTTCCAATCTTCTTCATCAAATTTTTTATTGTAGAGTTCCAGCCCTACACTGAGGTAGTTTATCTCATTCCGGTCAAAAACGCTACGGTATTTTTTCTTATTGGAACGAGCTCTGTCCCAGGCAAATGTATTGATGTTTTTTACTTTGTAATACTTGTTTTCTTTATCTTTATCGTTGCTGAACCACATAGATGTAATACTGTTTATCGTTATTTAGAATTATATGGAATACCCAAAATATTGATTGGATATCGCGTGGCTAACTTACTGTTTTTCGTTCGTTAAAACAATAAATTCTGCCATAAAATAATTTGGTTTGTAAAAAGATGTACATCAGCCGTGTACTAAGGCTGTTTTTTCTTGATTTTGGATATATGCTGCTTCGTAAACTAAAAAATCTTGCCATTTTTCCATAACTTGTTTTTCAGGTTGAAAGCTTTTGGCAAAATGAAGAAATAATTGATAATGACCAACTTCATCTTTGATTAAATTGTGATAAAATTCACGTAATTCAGGGTCTTTAGATTCTTTGGAAAATAAGGCAAATCGTTCACAACTGCGGGCTTCTATCATAGCGGCAATTAACAATCTGTTGACTAAATTATCGATTTTATGCTCCGATTTTGTAAAAAAACGGCGTAAATGATTGACATAAGCGCTTTTTTGGTCTCTTTTTAAGGGGATGTTATGGGCCTGCATAAAATCCAAAACCCGTTTAAAATGTTCGGTTTCCTCCAGAGAATAGGCGGCCATTTTTTTTGCCAACTCTGGGTGTTCGGGGTATTGCATAACAAAAGAAAAACCATTGGAGGCTGCTTTTTGTTCGGCATATAAATGATCGGATAAAAAAGTTGGTAAATCGTTTTCTACGATGCGAACCCATTTCGGTGAAGTATCAGAAAGTAATCCTAGCATATTGTCATCAATTGATTGGACAAAGTTACTTATTTTTAGTTTTCTGTCAAATACTTGGGCATATCTAATTGTAAGGGCGTATTAGAGGGGTGTGATATTGATAAATAGCGGGTTTTACTTGTTGTTTTGAGTTAATTTTGTCATTAGATTTTTAATTAATAGAATCACAATAAGCACCAAGGTAATCCCTGCAAACACCCATTTTAATTGATTGAAAATCGATACAAATTGTGTAACCACAGGAGGGATGTGTGGATAATGTAGAATAAAGTAAACGATTCCGGAGTTTTCCAGTAAATCAAAAAATGAAATAAAGAAAGGTATGCCAATTAGATATTGATTTGTTGTTGTGATCTTTCTTTTGATTAATGCAGCTATTATGATTGCATAAATAAATCCGTAAGCAATGGCGTAAGGGGTATCTATCAATAGGCTGGTCAGTAAATAAAGATGTCGTCCGCTGTCGTGCATCAGCCTTAAATTGTTCAATACGTCATCTGTAGAAAAACCAAAATGTAGATCCAGAATAGTGCTTGAATTTACAAAATCCGTTGAAAAAAATGGAAATATAACCAAGTTGACCAAGAGAATAAAAATGATTCCGATACGAATGTTTTTGGAATTGCTTTGTTTTATAATGTGATTTATTCCATTCATCATTTCTAGGTTAATAAGAAGTTGTGGCAATAATCATTTGTTATGTATCAAATGTGATAACAACTACTTGATTATATTTGACAAATAACCTTCCTATTTTACATTTACATCAAAAACATCGGCATAAATCAATCGGTCGGTTTCCGGACTTTGTTCTAAACGTTTTTTATAGCGTTGGGGAACATCCATTGTAACGGGACCTCGTTCGTATTCTTCTATCAGAATTTTATACGGAGCGGTATTGTATTTATCCGGTAGTACAAAATCGTGCTGTATGGTATATCGATTGTTTTTTATGATAGCCCCTTTGATATCAATGTGTTTGTCTGCTCTGCCTAAAAGAGCGTTTTTTTTCTTCTCAACTTGAATCACACCGTCAATAGGTGTGGAATTAGCAGCATCTACAAAAGAAAATCTAACAAAATTGTAATTGCCGTAAGTAGCATAGCGTTCACTAAAAATAGCCCCGCTTACATTGATTTTTAACCTGGATTTTTGCTTATTGGTAAAGGAGACCGTCGTTTTTCTTTCTGGAACCAATTGAAGCATATCGGTACCCACCGTTGGAGATAAACATACGTCTTTATTATTTTTTCTAACCGCATGTTTTTGATAGCGTGCCAATACCAATTTTACAAAAGGAAAATACATAGTTTTCGGGTTAATAGCTATATCGCAATACCATATTTGGCGTTCTTCATCAAAATGTACCGGATAGGCAACTGCTGTGGCTTTTTTAGCACTATCCGGATAGCTCAAATTGGTATCTATTTTGGGTGCTAATCTAAAATCGGAAGTTTGGGGTCCGTTTCCGGAAGGTTTGGTAGAAAATAACAATGGATCAATACCCCAATTCGTGTAATCTTCATCGTATCGGTTTGTGGTAACACTTAGGGCGTTTTTGCTTTTAGAAGGGCTGATGATTACGGCCAATTCTTCATCTACGCCGGATGAGTACCAAGGTCTTTTGATAAAAATACGCAAGCCACCGCCCAATCGTTGGTGCTGTATTACTTGCTCATTGGCTGTTTTTTTCCATTCAAAAGTAGGAATGATGTAATCTATTTCCGGCGGTTTGGGACGTGCGGTACTGAGTATGTTTACTTGATCCACCCAATCACCGGATCTACTTGTTTTCAAATCGGGGTTTTGCGCCAATAATTTATCGAAATATTCTCTGTATCTGGATGAAGCAATCATTCGGTAAGAAACCCATCGATGTTTGGTGTCTCCAAAAGATTGTTCGAGCGGTAAAAGTCTTAGATTAAGCCCTTTGACAAAACTTAATTTGGGTTCCATTAAATCCAATTTCAGCCTATCGATCATACTGATTTTTTGTACTGCTTTTCCTTTTTCATACTGTTTCAGTTGTTGCAATTGAGGTTTGTATAGTTGATTGATCTTTTTGGCACCGGGTTGCGGATTCTTTTTAAACAGGGTTTTACTAACTTTAGGAATTTTGGTGTGAGGTTTGATTTCCAATTGCGTGATGTGTGGATTTAATACCAATTCAGGAGCCGGAATGGTTCCTTTTGTGATTTTATCATCGTGGTAATAAACCGGTATGTTAGAAATAGAGGAACTACCATCTTTCTCCTTTATGGTAACGGATATTCCATCATCTACGGGATCAATCCATTTTGATTGGAACGTTACTTTTTCGGTACTTTCTCCATGAATATCAAAACGGGTGTGTATCGATGCAGTTGTCTGTCCAAAATCTCTTTCGGGAAATAGAGCTTCTATCTTGGGTTGATCCACCGGTTGTTGAACTGCATGTACCAATTCTAATTCACGTGACGGGCTCACCATCCAATGCTGTCCGGAATAAGCTAATTTTTCTAATTCTCTGATATTACTTGGGTTATCTCCTTTGACCAATTGCCATAAAGCGGATAATTTGTTCAAATCTTCTTCTCTCCAAAAAGTACTGAATTTAATACGGGTGCGATGTCCTTTGGGTAGAAAAATCGTAAAGATTCTTTTTTGTGGATTCCACTTGGTTTGAGTATCTCCTTCTTCCAAACGTATTGTAATGGGTTTGGCGTGGTACCAATCATCCGGAATTTGGGAATTCGTTTGTGACGGACTTACCTTATCACTATGAAAAAAACTAAACATTTGAGCCTTAAAATCCTGACTGTGTGTGTTTTTATATTCATCGGCTACAAATAAGGATACACCGGC
>CAYNFJ010000062.1:0-9786 GCA_964396505.1 uncultured Polaribacter sp.
AATTGATCCCATTCAAATTTATATCCTTTTTTATAAAAAGTCAAAATTTTAGAAGGAGTAAAATCACTTTCATCATCGCTATCGCCATTGGAGATTACGACCTCTTCGTCTTCATGTACAATAGTATAGACTTTTTTTCCGTCATAAATGCGTTCTATACCCATAAAGTTAAGATGATACCGATCTCCTTCTATTTTGACATTACCATTAGTTTCCTGATGAATATTCTCTTGTTCGTTATCCAAAATGTAATCAAAAGTCAAATAGATATTTTTATAGGAAGCCACTTGAGTAGAAACATCATCTAATAATTTCTTGGCTTTGGACTCATTTTGTGCCAATAATGTAAGGGAAAAAGCGAATAATAATAAGGTGATTATTTTGGTTTTCATTTTATAAATTATTTTTTTCGTTGTCTAATAATTGTCTTAAACTCAATTCGTCAGGAATTAAAACTTGTCGTGCTTTACTCCCTTCAAAAGGACCTACAATTCCGGCGGCTTCCAGTTGATCTATCAGGCGTCCGGCTCTGTTGTATCCTAACTTTAATTTTCTTTGCAATAATGATGCCGAACCTTGTTGAGCTCGAACAATCACCAAGGCTGCATCATGAAATAATTTGTCACGATCATCAATATCGATATCCAAACTGTTCCCTGATTCTTCACCGGAATATTCGGGTAGTTGATACGCTTCGGGATAGGCGCGTTGGGAACCTATAAAATCAGTTATTTTTTCTACTTCAGGAGTATCTACAAAGGCACATTGCAAGCGAATCAACTCACTGCGACCGGCATATAGCATATCTCCTTTTCCGATAAGTTGATCGGCGCCGGGTCCATCTAAAATGGTACGCGAATCAATTTTGGATGTCACTCTAAAGGCTATTCGGGCAGGAAAATTGGCTTTGATGATTCCGGTAATCACATTGACAGAGGGGCGTTGTGTTGCCACGATTAAATGTATTCCAATGGCACGTGCCAATTGTGCTAATCGAGCAATGGGTGTTTCTATTTCCTTACCGGCAGTCATAATTAAATCGGCAAATTCATCAATCACCAAAACAATGTAGGGTAAAAAACGGTGCCCGTTTTCCGGATTGAGCTGGCGGTTTTTAAACTTGGTATTGTACTCCTTGATATTTCGAACAAAAGCATTTTTGAGAAGTTCATACCGGTCATCCATCTCAATACACAATGAATTTAAGGTATTGACAACTTTAGTAGTATCAGTGATAATAGCTTCATCAGAATCCGGTAATTTGGCCAGATAATGTCGTTCTATTTTATTGTACAAGGTCAGTTCTACTTTCTTAGGATCTACCAAAATAAACTTTACCTCCGCCGGATGTTTTTTGTATAATAAGGAGGTGAGTACAGCATTGAGTCCTACAGATTTTCCTTGTCCGGTAGCTCCGGCCATTAACAAGTGCGGCATCTTGGCCAAATCTACTACAAAAGTTTCATTGGATATGGTTTTTCCAAAAGCAATGGGCAATTCCATTTCAGAATTTTGAAATTTTGCCGAAGATATCACAGAGCGCATAGATACCAGACTGGGATTCTTGTTAGGGACCTCAATCCCGATGGTGCCTTTACCCGGAATGGGGGCTATAATACGTATGCCAAGAGCAGCTAAAGATAATGCAATGTCATCTTCCAAGTTTTTTATCTTAGAAATACGAACACCGGCTTGCGGAATAATTTCGTACAATGTAACGGTAGGACCCACTGTTGCCTTGATATGAGAAATGCCAATTTTGTAATTGCGTAATGTCTCTACAATTTTATCTTTATTCTGTTGTAATTCTTCGGGATTGACCGAGATACTTTCCTGATAATCTTTTAATTTATCAAGGGTGGGAAATTTAAAATTACTCAGCTCCAATGTCGGGTCAAATTCACCAAAATCTTCCAATAATTTATCCGATAAATTTTCTTTTAGATGATCTTCATCTACTACTTTTTCAATGGCAATATCCACCTCATCTTCCTCCGTTTTTTCTGTTTCATTTGAATCGATTAACGAAGGCTCTTTTGCAATAATTTCTTCTTTGGGCGTAAACACATCCAATGGGACTTCTTCATCGGTGTCAGTAGTAGTTTTTTGAGTATCTACGATGTCAAAACCGGTTTTAGTTGTATCATCTGCTTTATTTTTCTTAGGAAAAATAGAAATAAAACTTTCAGGAGTCAATTGAAATCGAACGACTATATAGGTCAAAAGACTGATGAATAACAATGCGACAACTCCAAGTTTTCCAATATAAATCTGCAAAAAGTTGTTGAGTTCATATCCGATATTTCCGGAGAACAAAGGGTTTTTCAATGCGATAAATCCAAAGAATAGTGAGAACCAAATCATTCCTAAAATACCATAAAACCAAGATTTTCTCAATTTTTTTAAAGGAATCTGAAGCAATAGGTAGAGTCCTGAGAAAAATACTAGAAGTGGAAGGATAAAACTACCGATACCAAAGGACTTGTATAAAAAGAAATGACTGATTTGAGCTCCTATTTTCCCAATCCAGTTTTTGGCAGTAATAGTTTTGTCGGTTAATTGTGTAAGAATGCTCTGATCTACTTTCCAACTGCTGAAAAAAGAGACAAATGATGTCAATACGAGTATTGCAAGCAGCATCAAGAAAATACTCAAAACAAACTGATTCTGTCTGTTTTGAAAGAATTTACCTGTTTTTTTAGGTGATTTTTTAGTTTTTTTAGGTTGTTTTCTCGCCATATCGCAAAGCTACATAAAATTATGTAGTTTTGTGGCAAATTTATACAAACTAAATTGAAACAAGCAAACATCAACATACAAAATAAAAAAGCGCGGTTTGAATACGAGATTCTAGAACGTTATACTGCCGGTATGGTGCTTACCGGTACCGAGATAAAATCCATTCGTCAAAGCAAAGCGAGTATCAAAGAAAGTTTTTGTGAATTTAATGAACTAGGAGAACTCTTTGTGATTAATATGTATATTGAGGAATTTATCAATGGTAATTATTACAATCACAAACCTAGAAACACCCGTAAATTACTATTGGAAAAACGAGAACTCAAAAAATTGCAACGAAAAGTCAAAGATGTGGGATTGACCATTATCCCATTACGTCTGTTTTTGAACGAAAAAGGTTGGGCAAAACTGGAAATAGCCTTGTGCCGTGGAAAAAAACTGCACGATAAAAGACATACGTTAAAAGACCGCGACAACCAAAGAGATTTGTCACGTATCCGGAAAAATTTTAAAAAGTATTGATGTTTTTTTTTCAAATCATTCGATGGAAAAATTTATTGATGATTGCTGTATTGCAAGCATTGCTAAAGTACTATTTGATTCCATTATTTAAAATCCCTGAGAATTTAACGGATACATCCTTTATATTATTAGTGTTCGCTACATTGCTTATCGCAGCAGGAGGTTATGTTATCAATGATATTTACGATGTAGCGATTGACAAAATCAATAAACCCCATGCTGTTTGGATTCCGAATCGGGTTTCCGAAATAAAGGCAAAGAAGCTCTACTATACACTGAGTTTTTCAGGACTTCTTATAGGGGCATTTCTTTCTTATTCACAACACAATTATAAGGCTTTTACAGGATTTGTTCTGCCTGTTTTACTCTTGTACTATTATGCCGGACGAGCTAAAAAATACTTGCTTGTCGGAGTGATGATTATTTCTTTACTGGTTGTATTAAGTCTTTTTATAGTACTATTTTATGAAAACAAATGCTTTGATAATCCATATTTTACAATGATTATCGGAGCCTTGTCAATCTATGCGTTTTTAGTAAACTTCGCAAGAGAAATCTGCAAAAATGCAGAAGATGTCATCGGCGATAAGGCAAACGGAGTCCAGTCCATCGCTACCCGATACGGTTTATCCACTGTAAAGATGAGTATTCGGGTTATTATTGGAGTTTTAATTGCTTTTACATTTGGTATTATATTATTGGAGTACCGCACGCAATTACCGCTAATCATCTACCTGATGACCGGCGTTATAAGTGCTATGTTATTATTTTTATCCCAATTGGACAAAGCACAAAAATCGGATGATTATGGCAAACTCAGTATGCTATTAAAATTATTGATGCTGGTCGGAATCATCAGTTTATTATTTGTTCAACCCGTCTAATTATACTTACTAAAATGAATGATTTAAAAAATAAATACCAACATACGCAGATAATTTTGGCTTCGGGATCTCCCAGAAGGCAGGAACTGTTGAAAGGATTGGATATTCCTTTTAGCATACAAATCAAGGAAGTAGAAGAGCATTATCCGGAAAATTTAAAAGCCGATAAAATAACAGCCTATTTAGCCCGTTTAAAAGCAGGAGCTTTTACTAATTTAAAAGAAAATGAGTTGATTATTACTGCCGACACCATTGTTTGGCTGGAAAACGAAGCCTTGATGAAACCTGTAAACGATGAGGATGCTCAAGGTTTATTGTTGAAACTATCAGGGAAAGCCCACGAAGTCTATACATCGGTTTGTTTGAAATCTGCCCGAAAAACACGTGTTTTTTCCGATAAAACCCGTGTGTATTTTAAACAACTATCTATAGATGAAATCAACTATTACATCCATAAATATAAACCCTTTGATAAAGCCGGCGCGTATGGAGCACAGGACTGGATTGGCTATATTGCTATTGAAAAACTTGAGGGAAGCTATTTTAATGTAATGGGACTTCCGGTACACAAACTCTATAAAGAATTATTAGATTTTTAGGATGAAATTGTCAAAACGATATTATATTTTTTCATTTATGTTGTTTTTATGGGGTGTATTCGCTGTAAATGCACAATTTGAAAACAAACAAAAAAACTTGATTGACGTGCTGAGTTACGAGTTTGCTATAAAGATCAATGATACGACCAATCGTATTGAAGCAAAAGCCATCAACCAAATTGTTTTAAAAAAACAAACCGATAGTATTTATTTTGATTTTATGAATTCCAACTCCGATGAACAGGGGATGAAAATAGCTTCTATTCGTGATAGCAACGGTAAAAACATGTCCTATAAGCATATATACAATAAATTAATTATCAATGGATTAGAATCCTATTCAAGAGGAGATACTTTACAATTGACAATCGCTTATGCAGGTATTCCCATTGATGGATTGTATATTGAAAAAAACATGTATGGTCAAAGAACCTTTTTTGGCGATAATTGGCCTGATAGAGCCCGTTATTGGTTGCCGGTAGTCGATCATCCCTCAGATAAAGCACTGGTGCGTTTTCAGGTTACGGCTCCGAAGCATTACAAGGTAATTGCCTCGGGTGTATTGATGTCAAAAACCAGCGTAGATTCGCATACCAATAGGTATGATTATCAATCCAAGATTGCATTACCTACCAAAGTGATGGTATTTGCCGCCGCCGATTTTATAACCAAACAATATGGCGTAGTGGACCAAGTGCCTATCAGTTCTTGGATTTTTAATAAGGCACCTGCAGAAGGATTGGATGATTATAAGCCGGCTATGGAAGTAGTACCTTATTATAATAAAATCATAGGGCCTTATGCCTATAAAAAATTGACCAATGTACAATCCAAAACCCGGTTTGGTGGGATGGAAAATGCGGGAACTATTTTTTATAGCGAAAATACAATAGGAGCCGGAAAATTGGTAGAACCACTTTTGGCACATGAAATAGCCCATCAATGGTTTGGTGATTCGGTTACTGAGGAAAATTGGTCGGATATATGGTTGAGCGAGGGATTTGCTACCTATTTGACCGATTTGTATTTGGAAAATAAATATGGAACCAAACGCTTAGCAGAACGGATGAAAATGGAACGAGAAAAAGTGATACGATATAGCAAAAGTAAGGAAGTACAGCCGGTGGTGTATCGAGAAAAAAAGAATTTGATGAAGCTGTTAAACAGAAATTCGTATGAAAAAGGGGCTTGGGTATTGCATATGTTACGAAAAAAAGTGGGTGATGCTTCCTTTTTTACAATTTTACAATCGTATTATTCAAAATATAGAAATAAAAATGCTTCTACAAGCGATTTTATACAATTGTCAGAATCGATTTCCGGACAAGACTTGCAAGGTTTTTTTCAACAATGGTTGTATCGAAAAACCATTCCTCAAATATCAGTTTTATGGACTTATCAATCCCGTAAATTAACACTTTCAGTTACCCAATTAGGTGATGTGTACGCACTGGAAATGCCGGTAAAAATAAGTGATGGAAAGATAGAAAAAAACTTTGTATTGAGCCTTGATAAACAGCAGCAAACTTTTGAGTACTCCATAAGGTTAAATGTAGAAAATATAAACCTTTTATTGGATCCAAATACAGAAGTTTTATTTGAAAATCTTTGTGAATAAAAACAAAAAAACAAGCCTGTTTTTACATTTTTCAGAAAGCCGTAATTAAAACAATAAAAAATTAGGTTTTAAAGCATCGAAATTGGTAATTTTAATAATATCTTTGCCTAGTTTAAAATAAGAAATATGAAAAAATATACATATACCGAAAAAAAAGATACTCGTTCCGGTTTTGGAGACGGTTTAACTGAATTGGGCAAGACGCATTCTAATGTAGTGGCACTTTGTGCCGATCTGATAGGTTCACTAAAAATGGGTGATTTTGCCAAAAATCATCCCGAACGGTTTTTTCAAGTAGGTATAGCCGAGGCCAATATGATGGGTATGGCATCGGGATTGGCTATTGGAGGTAAAATACCCTTTACCGGTACCTTTGCCAATTTTTCCACAGCCCGTGTGTATGATCAAATACGACAAACGATTGCTTATTCGGGAAAAAATGTCAAAATATGTGCATCACATGCCGGATTGACTTTAGGTGAAGATGGTGCTACCCACCAAACTTTGGAAGATATTGGTATGATGAAGATGTTACCGGGAATGGTAGTTATCAATCCGTGTGATTATAATCAAACCAAAGCCGCTACCATAGCCATTGCTGATTATGTGGGACCGGTGTATTTGCGGTTTGGACGCCCCAAAGTGCCCGTATTTACACCTGAAAATCAAAAATTTGAAATAGGAAAAGCCGTACACTTGACGCAAGGAAATGATGTAACCATTGTAGCTACCGGACACTTGGTATGGGAAGCTTTGCAAGCATCGGAAGTATTGGAAAAAGAGGGCATTCAAGCAGAAGTAATTAATATACATACCATCAAGCCCTTGGATAAAGATGCTATTTTGGAGTCGGTTGCTAAAACCGGATGTATTGTTACTGCCGAAGAACACAATAAATTAGGAGGATTGGGAGAGAGTGTTGCCCGTGTATTGGCATTGCACAATCCTACACCTCAAGAATTTGTCGCAGTGGACGATCATTTTGGTGAGTCCGGAACCCCTGCTCAATTGATGGAAAAATACGGTTTGGATAGCAAAGCTGTCGTAGCTGCCGTAAAACGTGTGATTGCCAGAAAATAAGTATGAAGGCAGAGATTATAACCATAGGAGATGAAATTCTAATTGGGCAAATATTGGATTCCAATTCCAAGTGGATAGCCCAACAACTCAATACCCTGGGGATTTCTGTGTATCAAATCACTTCGGTGCAAGACGATGCCAATCATATCACGCAAGCCTTGAAAAACGCCTTGCAAACCTCAGATATCGTATTGCTAACCGGTGGTTTAGGACCTACCAAAGACGATATTACCAAAAAAACTTTAGTCCGATTTTTTAAGGATCAATTGGTGCTCAATAATGAGGTGGCAGATCATATAAAAGGGATTTTTGCTAAAATGAATTTCCGTTTTGTAGATTCCGATTTACAACAGGCTATGTTACCGTCCAAGGCTACAGTTATTCCCAATGCAATAGGTACGGCATCGGGTATGTGGTTTGAAGAAAACGGCAAAGTGGTCGTTTCTATGCCGGGAGTTCCTGCAGAGATGATAAATTTAATGGAAACAGGCGTGTTGCCTAAATTACAACATACTTTTCAATTGCCTTACATTATTCATAAGACCATTATTACGTATGGGATACGAGAAAGTGAAATGGCGATTCGATTGGAAAAATTTGAAGAATCATTGCCTAAATTCATCAAATTAGCTTATTTACCCAATTATAGAAAGTTGCGTTTGCGATTAACGGCTAAGGGAAATGATAAATCTTTGTTGGAAGAAGTATTGAATCAAAGCCTTCGAGCCTTGGAAATTCTATTGGATGATATAGTAGTAGGATTTGATGAAGATTATTTATTGGAAGTAGAAATCGGAAAATTATTGATGCAGAATAAACAGACTTTGGCTACGGCAGAAAGTTGTACCGGAGGAAATATTGCACATCTGTTGACGATGATTCCCGGCGCATCCAACTACTTTGTAGGAAGCGTAGTGAGCTATACTGCACTTATAAAGGAGCAAGAATTGCAAGTATCGCCTGCTTTGATTGAAAAATATTCTGTGGTAAGTGCACCGGTCGCCGAAGCGATGGCATTGGGAGTTCAAAAAAAATTCAATACGGATTTTGCAATAGCCACTACCGGAAATGCCGGACCCACTACTGATCAAACGGATAAATCCGTAGGAGATGTTTTTATAGCCATTGCCACTCCAACAGGAGTGAAAAGCCATTTTTTTAACTTTGGACAACCCCGAGAAAAGGTAATATACCGGAGTTCTTCCAAGGCTTTGGAATTGCTGCAAAAAGAAATCGTAAAAAACAACGAATAATTGTTTGTGAAAACCAAATATTATTTGTTATTTTGCACCTCGTTTAAAATCAAACCATATAAAAGGTATAAATAATGTCAAGAGTTTGCGAATTAACAGGGAAGAAAGCGATGAGCGGAAATAATGTTTCGTTCTCATTAAATAGAACAAAACGTAAATTTCACGCCAATTTGGTAAAAAAACGTTTTTATATTCCTGAAGAGGATAAATGGATTACACTAAAAGTTTCAACAAGAGCCTTAAAAACCATTAACAAAAAGGGATTAAGTGCCGTCTTAAAAGAAGCAAGAGAAAAAGGTTTTATTAAATAAGAAGTTAAGAAATCATGGCATCTAAAACAAAAGGAAACAGAATACAGGTTATTTTAGAGTGTACCGAGCATAAGAAATCCGGAAAACCGGGGACTTCTCGTTATATCACTACGAAAAATAAGAAGAACACACCGGATCGAATGGAATTAAAAAAATTCAATCCGATATTAAATAAAATGACAATTCATAAAGAAATCAAGTAGTCATGGCAAAAAAATCAGTAGCAACATTACAAACCGGATCAAAAAGATTGGCAAAAGCCATCAAAATGGTGAAATCTCCTAAAACCGGAGCTTACACTTTTGTAGAAGCAATTATGGATCCTGATAAAGTAAGTGATTGGTTGAAGAAAAAATAACCAATCTTTAAACATACTAAGTAGGCTACTTTCATTTTTTTGAGAGTAGCTTTTTTTTATTATACATTTACAGTCTCAAATTACAATCATATTTAATAGCTACCGGCATAATGAGTTTATTTAAAAAGATATTTTCTAAAGACAAAAAAGAAAGTTTGGACAAGGGTTTAGAAAAAACCAAAACTTCTTTTTTTTCCAAGCTTTCCAAAGCAGTGGTTGGAAAATCCAAAGTGGACGATGAGGTACTGGATAATTTGGAAGAAGTTTTAATAGCATCTGATTTAGGAGTGGATACTACTTTAAAAATCATAGATAGAATAGAAAATCGTGTTGCAAAAGACAAATATGTCGGTACAGATGAGCTCAATACTATTCTTAGAGAAGAAATAGCCCGTTTGTTGGCAGAAACCAATACAGAAGAT
>CAYNFJ010000062.1:9886-13105 GCA_964396505.1 uncultured Polaribacter sp.
TACTATTCTTAGAGAAGAAATAGCCCGTTTGTTGGCAGAAACCAATACAGAAGATACGGTTGATTTTGCTATTCCCAAAATGGATGTACCTTATGTTATTATGGTTGTTGGCGTAAACGGCGTGGGTAAAACCACCACTATTGGCAAATTGGCAAAACAGTTTAAAGATACCGGTAAAAGTGTACTTTTAGGTGCTGCCGATACTTTTAGAGCCGCTGCTATTGACCAATTACAAATTTGGGCAGATCGTGTGGATATTCCTATCATTAAACAAAAAATGGGTAGTGACCCGGCATCTGTTTCTTTTGATACACTTAAAGCAGCTGTTGCTAGAAATACAGATGTCGTATTGATAGATACGGCAGGACGCTTGCACAACAAAGTGAATTTGATGAATGAATTGACTAAGATCAAGCGGGTGATGCAAAAGGTAATTCCCGGAGCGCCACACGAAGTATTATTGGTGCTGGACGGTTCGACCGGTCAGAATGCTTTTGAACAAGCCAAACATTTTTCTAAAGCCACTGAAGTTACCGCATTGGCTATTACCAAATTAGACGGTACTGCCAAAGGTGGCGTAGTCATTGGTATTTCAGATCAATTTAAAATTCCTGTAAAATATATTGGTGTTGGGGAAGGCATTGATGATTTACAGGTATTTAATAAAGTTGAATTTGTAGATTCCTTTTTTAAATAACAGATACGTTTTTTAGGTGCATCTGACATCTTGTTAAATTGAAAACTGCTTTTTGCGTTACTTGTTTAAATTTACAAGGCCTATTCAATCACATTTTGGATAATATCGGCTACCACTTCGGGATTTAATAGTGTGCTGGTATCTCCTAAATCGTTGATTTCGCCAATTGCTATTTTACGTAAAATTCTTCTCATGATTTTTCCGGAACGGGTCTTGGGTAATCCTTTGGTAAATTGTATTTTATCCAGTTTGGCAATCGGACCAATATGGTCTGTAATGATTTCATTGATTTCTCGTCGTAAATTATCGTGATTTCGCTTACCGGCACTTTCTTTAAGGATAACATATCCGTAGAGTGCATTCCCTTTAATTTTATGCGGAAAACCTACAATAGCCGATTCTGCAACCGCTTGATGTTCATTGATGGCATCTTCAATAGGCGCCGTTCCCAGATTATGTCCTGAGACAATTATCACATCATCTACCCGCCCGGTTATTCGGTAATAACCCACTTCGTCACGTAAGGCGCCGTCTCCTGTAAAATAATGATTCTCAAAAGTAGAAAAATAGGTATTGCGATAACGTTCGTGATCACCCCAAATAGTTCGTGCCATAGCCGGCCAAGGAAATTTGATACAGAGTTTTCCATCTACTTGGTTTCCTTTGATTATTTGTTTGTTTTCATCCATAAGAACCGGTTGGATTCCAATAAATGGCAAAGTAGCATAAGTGGGTTTTGTAGGGGTTGCAAAAGGGATGGGGGAAATCATAATTCCGCCGGTTTCTGTTTGCCACCAAGTATCTACAATGGGGCTTTTCTTTTTACCGATATTATCATTATACCAATGCCAAGCTTCTTCGTTAATAGGTTCACCTACGGTTCCTAAGACTTTTAAAGAAGATAAGTCATATTGATTGACAAAATCCAAGTTTTCTTTTGCCAATGCCCGGATGGCGGTGGGCGCTGTATAGAATTGTGATACACGGTGTTTTTCTACAATTTTCCAGAATCGTCCCCAATCGGGATAGTTGGGAACCCCTTCAAATAGAAGGCTGGTTGCGCCATTGGCCAGTGGCCCATAGACAATATAGCTGTGTCCGGTAATCCAACCTATATCGGCTGTGCACCAATAGACATCCTCTTCTCTATATTGGAAAATGTTTTTAAATGTGTAGGCGGTATAAACCATATAACCAGCTGTAGTATGTACCATTCCTTTGGGTTTGCCTGTAGAACCGGATGTATAGAGAATAAACAAGGGGTCTTCTGCATTCATAATTTCGGGTTCACATTCGGTATCGGCATTTTCCAGTAGATCTTGCAACCAAAAATCTCTGCCTTTCTGTAGCGTTATGTTGGTGTGGATGCGTTTTACAATCAATACACTTTCGACAGAAGGAGTTTCTTTTAAGGCTTCATCTACTATTGATTTTAGATCAATCGTTTTTGTACCACGATAAGAACCATCAGCGGTTATTACCATCTTACAACTAGCATCATTGATACGTGTGGCCAAAGCAGTAGCTGAAAATCCGGCAAATATAACTGAATGAATGGCTCCGATTCTGGCACAGGCTAAAGTGGCTATTGCCAATTCCGGAATCATAGGTAGGTAAATCGCTACCCGGTCTCCTTTTTTGATTCCTTTATCTTTTAACACATTGGCAAATTGATTGACACGTTTATACAATTGATTATAAGTAATATGTGTTGCCGGTTCTTCCGGATTGTTGGGTTCAAATAACAGGGCTGTTTTATCGCCCCGAACACGCAGATGCCGGTCAATACAATTTTCAGTGATATTGAGTTTTGCACCTTGAAACCATTTTATCTCCGGTTTATCAAAATCCCATTCCAATACTTTATCCCAACGTTTTCTCCACAGAAAGTGTTCTTCGGCTATTTCTTCCCAGAAAGATTCCGGATTTCTCACGGATTTCCGGTACACTTGATAATATTCTTCCAGGTTTTTGATATGATAATTGCTCATGATAAAAAGTTTTTAGATTGTTATTGTAGTATGTTATTTTTTAAATTTTAAATCATTGGATCGGATGATTTTAGACCATTGTTTTTGGCCGTCTTTGTCATAGATAGTAATTTCCAATTCCCTGTTTTTTTGAGGGCCTGAAATATGTAAATATCCGTAGTTGTGGTCTCTCACTAAAGTGCCTTTTACTTGTAAGGGATTGGCCTCGGCACCTTTGCCAAAAACACCCGATGTCAAGGGCGAAACGGTCAAATCGTAGAGTG
This sequence comes from uncultured Polaribacter sp., assembly GCA_964396505.1. Taxonomy (GTDB): domain Bacteria; phylum Bacteroidota; class Bacteroidia; order Flavobacteriales; family Flavobacteriaceae; genus DQTL01. Next base: position 12,838 of record CAYNFJ010000062.1, read on the forward strand.
GGTATCCTTTTTTTAAGTCCAGTTTACTCAGTTCGGTATAATGTACATCACCGGTTATAAAGATAACGCCATTGATTTTTAAGCGTTCAATTCCTCGAATAATTTTTAAACGTTCTGCCGGTGCTAAGTTGGCATATCTTTCATAGGATTTTATTGGATTTAGGAATTGTCCGCCCATCACGACAAATTTGAATTTTGCATAACTGTTTACCAGACCATCTAATAACCATTGTAGTTGTGCATCGCCTATCAATTGATGCTCTTCAAT
>CAYNFJ010000063.1:0-13039 GCA_964396505.1 uncultured Polaribacter sp.
GTACTCAAATGACAGAGAGCGGTTGGTGATAAGGTGATTATTGCCGGCTGCTTTTGTTGTGAACATGTATAGTTGCTGATTTTACAAAATTGGATCAGAAAAATCTCTGTACAGCTTCCTTTTGCAAATTTATCCCGTAAAATGCACTAGGACTTCTATCTTTATTGGTTAAAGCACGGGAAACCCACTAATTAATATATGAATTCAACAGCTAAACAATGCTGATTCTATGAATTTTTGTGGTTATATCAAACAAATTCTTCTGTTACTGTGAGATTAGAAATCGGAAGTAAATTGTAGCAATCCTACTTTTTCTTCACCGGCTAACCAAGCGGTACTGTCATTGACAAACCGGATGGTATAATAGCCCGTATCTGATAATTGTTTCCAATCGCTACCGGCATCAAGCGAGAGTGATAAACCTCTTTTACCAACGGCCATTATTTTTTTCCCTTGTGAATGCGGAATATATTGTACACAACTGCTATAACCGGGTGCCTGCGAATCAGCGACTAATTTCCAAGTTTTGCCGCCATCACGGGTTATGGCTTTATTCTGCGTATTGATGGCGGGTTTAAGATAATCGCCACCAAAAATAATTCCGTTGTTTTTGTCATAAAAATCTACGGAATAAATACCTTGAGTGGGTTTTCCTTGAATGATGGGTGTATCATATACTTGCCAATTAACGCCCATATCTTTAGATTTAAAAACCCGGGCTTTAATGCCTCCGGTAACCATCCAGACGCTAGTATCTATTATCTTTAGGTTGCTGTTACTAGCAGCAAATGCCGCTTCGCCAAGAGCAGTTTTGGGCAACTCCTTACAATCGGTTTTGTACCAGTGCTCTCCACCGTCTGTAGTCCTGAGAACCGATAGACAACCCGAGGTAGGATCGCCCATGGCTATACCGGTTTGTGTGTCAAAAAAGGCCATGGCATCATAAAAAACTTGAGGATGCTCTTCTTTATAAACTAAGTTGATATGTTCTTTCTCAATTTTATACAATAATGCCGGATTACCCGCACTCAGGACAAAAACAGCTTTTCCATTACCGGCGATACTTCTAAACTCAGGCTTGAGGCTGTCTTGGTAAACAATGGATAGCCGACGCCAGTCTTTTCCGGCATTGTAAGTATAACCAACTTGTCCATTACTGCCGGCATAGTACAGTGTATCTTGGCTCACTGCCCAAATTGCCCGGATACTGGTATTTTTTTGCTCAAATTTGTGTAAAGTAAATTTTTTATAGGATACGGGATAAGGATGGTTTTTACAGGCAATCATTGCCATAATAACCCATAAAAAAACCCAAAATTTATTCATTTTTCCAATTTTGTATTAATACTTAAATATTTTTTTCTTTAGATACAGGCATTTTTTGTTATAATCGATAACGGCTTTTCCTTTTTCTAACAAATCGGCACCGATAATTCCATCTACCGGCTTGATCAGATGATTGGTCAGGGCTGTATTGACGTGGCTTAGGTCAAAAATCACTAAATGTAAATTGTAATAACGCCATTTTCCGATTTTTATGGTCACATCGGTGGCTTGTTGCGTTTCCATTTCAGTCGCACCCGCACCGGCTGCTTTGGTTTCAGAATCTTGTGCCAATACTTTAAACTTTTCAGCTACAGTCATACCGATACAGGTATTGGAAGCTCCGGTATCTAAAATAAAATAGCCTTTTATGCCATTGATCTTTGCCGTCAATGCAAAATGATTGGTTTTGATTTTTTGTAAAGGAATACGATGATAGCCTTTTTCGGATAAATATTTTTTTAAACTCATATGGTACTAACGGAAACAGATTTATAGAAAATAAGAAAAAAACGGCGATAGATTTTTAAAAATCAAGGCTTCTCAAAGTATTAGTTCAATCTTAATTTAGCTTTTCTGATGGAGTCTTTTTGTCGGGCAGACCAACTATATTTTCCTTCATAAATTCCTTGATTTTCCCAATCTCCGTACATCGGATTGGGTAAAATGATGAATTTTTTGCCAAATTCTCCTTGTAATTGATCGACTAACGCATTTCTTTTAGCAGTGGGCTGTTTATCAAATGCTTCAGAAAAATCGGATAAATTATCACCAAACAAAAGAATGATTGTATAATTTTCAGCTACTAGGTCTCTTCTCGGTTTTTTTCTACCGGTATGGGTTCGTAATAAAACATGGGCGGGATCTACTTTGGGAAATCCTACTTTTTTAAGGTTTAAGATGGTTTCCGGTTTTTGTTCATCATATCTATTGGATAAATAGAAAATAGTAACTCCTTTACGAGCGGCATATTGAAAAAAGTCAAGGGCGCCGGGAATGGCTTTTGCCTTCAATTCTTTTCCCCAAGCCAGCCAACTTTCTTTGGTAAAACCTCGATTGGACTGTACCATTCTCGCATTGTAAGCACTATTGTCCAATACGGTTTCATCGATGTCGGTTACTATCGCAACAGGCTTATCGTATTGTTTGAGTAACAGGCTATCCAAACGTAGTTTTGCTATGTTATAGGCTTGGTGACATAGCGCTTTATACTCGGCGGCTTGTTGTTGCCATAACAGGGATTGAACGGTGTGTTCTTTAGGAGGAATTACTGTTTTTTCCGGAGAATTTGTGATTTTTTCAGTACTATTAGATACGGTTTTGCATCCGATAATTGAAAAAAATAATATGCTTAATAGAATCAATCGAATTTTCATCTTTTGTTAATTTTAGAGTACAAAGGTACTATTTATTAAAGATTTCAAATACAAGATTCCATTGGATAATGAAGAGATTCCTTATTTTTGAAAAGTAATACTCCACATACCTCTCAAATCGCCTTCTTTAAATCCGGTTGCTTTATCTTTAGGGTATAATTGCTTGATGATAGAATCGGCTTCGTGTTGCATCGTTTCACCGGGAATCCCGTGACATGCCAAGCATTTTTTCTGTACTTTGATGGGAAGATAGACATGCACCTGTTCCTTAGCGTCTTTATGGACGGCCGGAAGCAGTTTTTCTCTCTTTTTCAAGGCGTTTTGATATTGTGTTAATTGAGCCTTTTCCTCGGGAGTAGGTGCATTGTCCTCATTTCGTAATTTATGGGATGTTCTTTTGATTGTCACATGGTATTTTTGGGACATCTCATCTGTAAAATTACCCGCTTGGGCATTACAAAAGGGGGCTGCTTTTGCAACGCCGCCTTCTTGCATCTTTTTTTTGACTTCTCCTCCCAGATATTGGGCAGTTGCTTGTGCTATTTCTTTTCCTTTTTGTGTATAAACGGCTTTTTCTTTTTCAGAAAAACCGGATTGGCAACTGAGTATTATCACATTACTCAATAAAATAAACAGGGCTGTTCTTTTCATTATCTTGTTAATTTTAATCCGTTACGCATCCAATAATTCACGCCGCCTCTTAAATCATATACTTTTTTAAAACCGGCTCTTTCCAATTTTTTAGCGGCAATACCGCTGCGATGTCCGCTTCTACAATAGATATATACCGGTTGCGATTTATCCAATGTATTCATTTGTTGCATAAACGTCGGTTTATAAAAATCATAATTCAACGCATCCTTTAGATGTCCTTGGTTAAACTCACCGAGGGTTCTGATATCGACTAATTGAACTTTTTTTGAAGTGGTTTGCCGTTCAAAATCTACCGGTTGTAATACGGTAATTACTTGATTGTCAATCTTTTTAGATTGATTTGATTGTGTTTGAGTTGTTTGCGCATTTTGAGAACAACTCATAAATAAAAAAGCAAGTAATAGAATACTTGTGCTAAAGATTGATTTCATTTGATAAACTTTTAGTTAATAATTGCAAGCAAAAATATATTTTTACGGGCATCACAATGTAATATTTGTTACATATATACTTATATTATTTTTCGGGATTTCTAGAAAGATAAAAACAATAGTCAATAATCGTTGTTGTATTTTGACATGATTTTTCTAGGTTATGAGTGTATCAATTTAATGGATTTACTTCATCCTTAAACCGATTTGTAGTATGCGTTATATTGTTGTTTACCTTAGTTCATTTTTATTATTTTATACATCTTTCCTTTAATACGCATAAAGTATATTCCATCATTTAAAAATGATAAGTTTAATTTGTTTTTTGTAATTGTGTTTCTCCCAATCATTTGACCGTCTATTGTAAATATTTGATATTCAAGATGTAAAAATTCATCAGGTACAGTAATACTATTTTCAAAAGGATTTGGGTAAATCTGAAAGTCATTAGAATTTAAAGTGCTCAAACCAAGAGGGATACAGAATAAGCTTGCATCTAAATGAACCGGAATTTTGATTATATTATTTGAATTCACATCATTCATAATAAATAAAGCAATATATGTATTATCAAATAAATTATTTCCATTTGTATCTTCGATAAATTCTGACCAAATACCTGTTGAAGTCCATTCTATATTAGTTAATTCCGGAATATTGGTAATTTGATTTGAAGTTGGAATAATTGTGCCTGAATGATCGATAAAAATTTGTGTTAAGCTATTTATTCCTGAAGGATAGAGAACAGTATAAGATTGATTGCATTCGTTCCATTTTACACACATTTTGGCTTCTCTTAAAATTCCACCATTAACCACCGTTGAATTTGTTACATTGCCAAAAGTATCAATTAAACAAATTTTACTATCATCTGTTATAGTATCGTATGCGCCGTTTCTTGCAATTAGAATGAATTTTGAAATATTTTCAAGCCATGCAACCTGATAGTAGTATTGTTGTATATCGACTAAAAAGTCTTGTGGAGTTCCGGTTTGCGTAATAGATTGTCCATTTTGATACAGAACGGTCCCTCTGGCAGCATATCCGTCATTGCCCCAAACTGCCAATGTGTGTGTATTAGATGTATTGCTTACGGAAACCGGCCACCAATGATCTTCATTGTTGGGAGTAAAACTAATTTCTTGTGTTTCATTTCCTGTAATATCATCAATAACTTTTGCTTTTACCACAGCCCCTCCTGTTGCAGGTGGCGCCTCATCTGCATAAAAAATCAAATATTTATTTTCTAAATGAGAAGTATTTGCAGAGTGTTGGGATCCTATGCCACCGGCAATATTCCAATTGGATCTAATAATTGTTCCATCTGGAAGGTGTAATTGTCCTCTGACATTTGGAGCATCACTAGCATTGCCATCTTCCCAAACGGTCAAGATATAATTGTTGCTATTATTAATAGTGGAATTTACCGGTTCTTGTGCTTCGTCTGAGCCGGTTCCAATATATCTTTGGTCCGGATACTCTGTAATTAAATCTCCGTTCGTGTCAAAATAAATAATTGAATTATAAATATCGTGTTCCCATTCATTATTATAAGAACTAGACCAAGTCAAATAATACTTTACAGCATTATTGCTCTGATATTTGACTATACAAGTGCCGTGATTAAATTCCCTTGGGTCTTGGGAAAAACTTATAAACGGTATAGCTACAAATAGTAATAGTATTATCTGTTTCATTTTTCTTGGGTTAAGCTTAGTGGTTTATTTACAAGGTGTTGGGTGTTTAGAAATACCGAACTTTCATTCATAGCATTGTAGGTGCCCTAACAATACATGCAAACTAATTACTGACAAATACTCTTACAATAGACTCGTAGGACATACATATTCCGATACCGGTACATCGGTCTCTATGATGGCATCAAAACCACCCCGGATATCGGTTACCTTAGTAATTCCTTTGGCTTTAAAAATAGAAGCGGCTATCAAAGAGCGATATCCGGATAAACAATGCAGATAATAATGCTGTTTCGGATTTAAAGACGCTAAATTCTTATGGATAAAATCCAAGGGAAAATTGCTTACTCCCAGTACGTGTATCGAGTCATATTCTGATGCTCTTCGTACATCTAATACGCTTCCTACCTTGTCTGCTTCTAATCTTTTTGCAAATTCAATGGCTGATATACTCTTGATAGTATCTACTTGAAATCCGTGTTCTTTCCAATTAGATATTCCACCAACCAAGTAGCCCTGTACATGGTCATAACCCACCCGGGCAAATCGGGTAACGATTTCTTTTTCCCGTCCATTATCGGCTATAAAAATAATCTTTTGTTCTATATCGCTTATCAAGGCTCCTACCCAAGGGGCAAACTCTTCATCGGCTCCTATAAACCAAGCACCGGGTACGGTACCATATTCTGTGAAAGTTTCTTTAGAACGGGTATCTATTACTAAAATATCATCCTGTTCGCTTAGTTTCTTAAATTGAATGGCATCTAGAGGGGTGGTTCCTTTATAAATAACAGCATCTATGGGTGTATTAATGCGCTTATTCATCTTGGCATTCTTTGGGAAATATTGAGGAGGGGTTTGCAGTCCGGTGGTCACCTCTATAATAAATTCTTCCCGGGTCATATCTGCCCGTAATGCATAGTTTGTTTCCTTTTGATTGCCTAAAGTATCAAAGGTTTCGGCACTCATATTTTTACCACAAGTAGATCCGGCTCCGTGATTGGGATATACGATTACTTCATCGGGTAAAGTCATAATCTTAGTACGCAGCGAATCAAACAAGAAACCGGCCAAATCTTCTTGTGTAATACTGCCGGATTGTACCGCTAAATCAGGGCGTCCTACATCATCTATAAATAGCGCATCTCCGGAAAATAAATACGTTTTTTTTCCTTTTGCATCCATCAATAAATACGATGCTGATTCCATAGTATGACCGGGTGTGTGTAACAATTTTATACGGATATTTCCTATTGCAAATTCTTCATTGTCTTTTCCTGTATAAAAATCAAAATCGGCTTCGGCATTTGGGCCATACACTATTGTGGCACCTGTTTTTTGAGCCAAATCTACATGTCCCGATACAAAATCGGCGTGAAAATGAGTCAAAAAAATGTATTTAATGGTGGCTTGATCGGCTTCGGCCATTCTAATATAAGGTTCTGTTTCGCGCAAAGGGTCAATAATAGCAGCTTCACCATTGTCCGAAATATAATAAGCCATTTCTGCCAAACAGCGTGTGAATAATTGTTCTACTTTCATAAATAAATCTCTGTATTAACGGTAATTGAGTTGTTGTTTTGTGCTTTTTACTACTCTTACATACCTTTTTCTTTAAACGGCTAAATTATAATATTTCTGCAATATCCAATTCTTCCCACTATTTTACAGCTTTTCCGGTTCAAAACATAAAAAACAGACCAATTCACAAATTGCTTTATCGAATGAAACCGGACTTTCGTCGAATGAAAGCCTTGCTTCGTCAAATCATAGATTGTTAACCCAAAATGAAAATATAGTTTTGAACTAATTTAACAAATACAATAGAATTATGAAAACAATTAAAATGATCTTAGGGATCTTTATTATGATAACCGCTTTAAGTGCTTGTGATAACGATAGCAGCCCGTCACCTAACGACAATCAATGCAATTATCAAGGGCTCACGTACCAAGATAATGCCGGAAACATCATTACACAAATACCGGAAAGTGATCTACAAACCGATTATTTTTCTTCGGGAGCTAATGTTGAGATTTGGGACACTACCAATCCGGGTGATACTTTTATTGTTACCAATGCCGTAACCCAGGGTGCGGTGGATAATAATCCGCAAATTAAAATTAACAACGTAGTGCTCACGGGAGTGGTTACTTGCCAAAGAGCCGGAAATAATGCGGTTGGTGATGAATTGCGACTGGATATTGTAATTACCGGTGGCGCTGAAGCCGAATTGTGTATCGTCATAGATTCTGTCAACTAATAATAGATGCATCCTGAACTTTTCCATATAGCCTTTTTAGGCTTTCATCAGACGGTTTATACCTATGCTTTTTTAATAGGTTTGGGTACTTTGGTGGCAAGTCTATATACCAAATGGCGTGCTAAAAAAGAATTGGGATTAAAGGAATTGTCCAATAATTTCTTTTACCTCATCTTTCTTGCCGGTTTTGTGGGTGGTAAACTGTTTTTTTATTTAGAAAGACCCGCTTATTATCTAAAAAATCCAGAGCTTATGCTGGATAATTTTTCCGGTGGATTTGTCTTTTATGGCTCTTTTATCACCATTATCCCTTTCTTGATTTGGTATTTAAGAAAACATCAAATACCGGTATTGCCTATGTTGGACATCTTAGCCTTTACCACCTTAATCGTGCACAGTATCGGTAGATTAGGATGTTTTTTCGGCGGCTGTTGTTATGGAAAACCTACGGATAGCGCTGTAGGAATGGTATTTCCCAAAACAGGAGGCGTGCATGTGCATCCCTCTCAATTGTATGAAATTACTGCTTTGCTCATCATTATGGCAATCTTATTATACATCAAGAAAAAACAACAATTCAAAGGACAGATATTTTTACTCTACGTCATTTTCTATGCCATAGCCCGTAGTGTATTGGAATTGTTTAGAGGCGATCACCGAGGCTTTGTCATAGACGGTATCTTGTCACATTCTCAATTTATTGGAATTATTTTAATTCTGCTCAGCCTGTTAATCTACCAAAAATTTAAAAAATTAAATAATAGAAATATAAATCTTAATAATCATTAAAAAACAAATTAAATGAAAACATTAAAAAACATCTTGCCAATCTCTTTATTAATCCTTGCCGTACTTATGATTGGTTCCAGTTGTGGAGACCCGATACCGGATACCAATGAATGTGAAGACGGTATTCATTATAAACTGGATGGAAATCTTATGAGTTTTAGCAATGTAACTGCCGAAATTCACAACGATGCCGTTATCGGTAAATTTTATGATATCTGGACCGATGACAATGGAGGATTCTACTACCATTCTACCATTACAGAAACTGGCGAACATGCTCCCTTTGCAAGTGAATGGTTTACCACCGAAGACGTCGGTAATATTATTTTCTTGAATAATAAAGAAAATGTCCAAGTTACTTTTACCATAGACGATGGAGCCAATGCGGTAGGAGACCACGTAGAAATCTCTTTTTCAGGTTCCTATGTAGAATCCGGCACTACTCATCAAATTACTGATGGGAAAATATGTACCAGTATAGCTATTGTCAATTAACCGCAAAAATTCATGGAATTCGCTTTGTTTAGATGTGAAATGAAGCAGATGAATAAAGATAATTTCAAACGCCGCAAGTTTTGGCTATGTCAAATTAGATAATTAACATATTAATTATGTGATATTCGACACTTTAATAAATATAAATAGAAGTAGCGGTGAATGTTGCAGGTTAAACTATTGAAACAATACTAAAGACCATTCAATAATACTATTTTAGAAAGAACTAAAAAAAGAAACATGAACAAAAGAATTTTAGGAATCCTGATACTTACTATGAGTGTCGGATTACACGCACAGATTAGCAAAGGATTGGATATCAGCCTGTCCTCCGGAATCACTTCACCAACCGGTGATTACAAAACCATGACACAGGCTGATGAACAAATGGATTTAGCCGGTGCTGAAACTATTCAGCTATACGGATTTACAAAAGAACGAAGTGGTAAAAATCAATTTAATATGGATGTGTCGTACCAATTTGGTGGACTAGGTGCCGGAATAAGTCTGGGATCATTTAAACACGAAATCACTTCATTGAAGTATAATTTAAGTTTCCCTACATTGCTCAAAGGAGGTGATGTCAAAGGAACCTATTATGGTTTAGGACCCAATTACGGATTTTCATTCGGAAAATTTAAAATGATCAGTATGCTGCGCGCTGGAATGATGAATTTGGATATTACCGATTTTAGCGGAAGTTACAATGGTGATGACTCTGATATTCCTGTTGAAATATTACAAACACAACTCGGTCAAGAGGCTAAACAAACCTTGCCATACAGTTCCTTTGGTTTCCAATTTACGTATCCGCTATCGTCTCATTTTAGCCTTTTTAGTAAATTGGATTATTTCACCTCTTTTGGTAATGGAATAGAAGTAAATGACACCTACTATTTACCCTTTGATGTGGATAGAGACCAGACCATTACAGCTACCGATGTAGGTCACTTTACTTTAATGGATTATCGTAAAGAAACTCATCGCAATCTAAAACCTCAAATGTTTAATGTAGGTATCGGCATTCAATATACCATAGCCGGAAAACCTAAAAAGACAAGACCTGCTAAGGCAGATAAGCCCATTCTTTTTCAAGAAAAACCGGACACTAAAGAGCCCGAAAACAGGCAAATTGTCCTGACTGCTCCTGAAAATGGTGCCCAATTTGGAGATCAAAGAAAATTAAAAGATTTTGAATGGAAAGTAGTAGGAAAACCATTTAAAAATCCTACTTACATCATTGAAGTGAGTGCAGTCAATAATCGAGGGAGAAGCTTTGTAGGAAAAAGCTCTAAAACGAGTATCACTGCCAAGGAAATCTTTAAAGATAACAAACCTTCGGGACAATATACATGGCGCGTAGTAGAGCAAAACAGTGGAGAATCCTCCGGAAATGCTACCTTCTTTTATACCGATTGCGATGTGCAATTAACCTTGGACAATACCGAGATTGAATGTTTGGGATATGAAGGAGAGGATCGTAAATACAAAATCTGTTTTGATGTGACTTACTCCAGCTCGGTCGGCGATTTGACTTTTGCCAATGCCGGTAGCGGTTTGATGGTCTATGACCAAAATTATACCGCATTGAGTTACAATTTAACGGGTAGTAATACTACTTTACAAACGCAAACAGGCGCTCCGCAATCAACGGTACACTATTGTTTTGAAACGTTGGTAGATTCCAATGTCAGCTCCATAGGTTTTGGTCTGCAAGGCGATGATCTGGATCCCAGTCCATTGATTTGTCAGCCCGGTGCCAGTAGCGGTATTGATGATTTACCCGATTGTCTTTGTGATGAATGTGATGCTATCACTATAGATGTATCCAATTTTAATATCTCTCAACAGTCTCCTGGAGTGTACACCTTTGATGGCAATGTACAAGTCAACGTTCCTGTTTACGGTATAGCTTTTCAATTGGTTTCCTATAATTATTCCTCTAATCCAAACGCATGTAGCAATGGCGTGAGTAGTGTGGAAACTTCCGGAATGTTCTTACAAGGAGGAACTACTATTAACAATTCAAGTTCGATTCAATTCATCAATGAAAGTGCTTCACAAAGCCCTGCTTCTAATACCAATGCGTCCAAAGATATTGTATATACAGCATCAAGCGCTATGAATGGTAGTATCCCGGTACATTTAAATATTGGATTACCAAAACCCCTACAAGGGTTGGATGCCGGCTGTTGCCAGATAGATTACGAAGTCTGTCTTAAAGTAAAAGTTTTCTACGAAGACGGTTCTTGTAAAACTTGCTATACGACTCAATGTTTTAATTTTAACAATCAATAATCATGAAAAAGATACCATATAAAATATACGTATTTATAGGTTTAATACTATTTAGTTTGCACGGATTTTCGCAAAATTTTCAACCTATTAATGTAAACACTACTCCGGTCAATAGCAGTTGTTCCGCACAGGGTGGGGGATTTGCAATCAGCGCTCCAACCGAAGTTTTATCAGGAGATAATATCCCTTTAAACATCACTTTACCGGGAACACTAGACCCCGGTTGTGATGTGACGATTACCATTAATTATTCCAGCCCGAATAATAAATTGCAATATGTAACCTCTAGTAACATTGGGTTTACAGCATCGGGCAGTACACTTACTTCTACGGCCTTACCGGGAAATGACGGACAGAATTTTAATGTATTTTTTAAATTTCCGAATCACCTTACTTGCAATGGAGAAGTAGGAACCCTAAGTGTTACTTTTGATGCGTGTGGAGAATCCTGTACCACTAGTGTGAATGTTACGGCACGGGCAGCTAATTATTGGACTGTGCAAAAAGAATTTGTTATTGGAGACCTTACTTGTGGAACATCGCAGTGGCGTATCAAGGTATTAAATAACAATCCCAACCCGTCGGGTTATGGTAATTATAAGATTCAAGGAACAGTAATGGAGAATACAAGTCTTCCTGTACTTTCCAATGCGGTTCAGAATGTAATAGGATATACAGGCGATGCAGCTAATTATATTGTTACCTTACAAAATTGTCAAAATGATGGAACAATAATTACCAATACCATAGACTACAATTTTACCTTAGGGGATAGTTGTGACAGTATGCAGGGTTCGGTTTCCGCAGATTCGCCACCTTTACAAAGTCCTAATGCCAGTTTGAATTTTACAAAGACTTTAGAGACCACTAGTGGATCATTTAATTTTGGTACGGGTATGTTTGAAATGAGTGCCGGATGTTCAGCAAAATATACAATTCGTATTTATAATGATGGCAATACACCTTGGCAAATCAATTCAATAACAGATACCATACCGAGTGGTATTACCATTGATTCTGTAGTCCCTAATGGATTTACGATGTCCCAAACAGGTTCTCAATATACATTTAACAATGGCCCTATTCTCAACCCGGGCGAAACACAATTTATTAATTTCTATTTCACTATAAACAGTGCTACCTCCGGTATCATTACCAATACGGCATATATTGATTACAATGCGCCCGGTGGTGGAACTACAGGAAGCGGTTCAGGAACCCAATGTGCCGGTGTCAATTGTCCTCAAATAGATGCCAGTATTCAAAATGATGATGATAGTATTAGTATTGAAGTAGTCGAAGCTTTTCCAAGAGAAATCTTTAAAAAATGTGTGACCAATCAATCGGTTGGAAACATCTATAATATTGGGGATACGGTTCATTTTAGATATGTACTTGGCAATTCCGGTTCGGGTGATTTAAGTACCACCATCAATGATGCAATGGGCTTACCCAATCAAAATTTACAAATTGTTCCTTCTTCTATAAATTATGCCTATTTTGAGGATAATTATTACAACACAGGCAATTGGCTATGTGGTGCTACTTTTCAAAACCAACAACCTGTTAATTTTCCGGTAACGGTAGATACTTCTGATCTTCAAAATCCGGTTTTTAACATTGCAAACTTACCGGGTATCTGTCAATATTACAGAGCAAATTATTTGGTAATAGAATTTGATGCCCTTATACTCAGTCAAATTTACGGCAGTA
>CAYNFJ010000064.1:0-9357 GCA_964396505.1 uncultured Polaribacter sp.
AGGGCTAGCATTTGATTCCCGTTTTTACTGACCACCAGTGCGCCGTTTCTTCTAGTTCCTATCCATTTATTACCCGATTTATCAATAACTACTTCGTTGAGTCCCAAAGCAATAGTGTTGGTAATAATGGAGCTTAAATCATAACTAGTCCAACTGCTGCCATTAAACTTTTTTAATCGATTACTGACCCAAGCATTGGCAACCCATAGATTTCCTTCTTTGTCGAAAGTACTGCTCCCTATCCGGACACTTACATAGTTGGGGTCAGAGGAGAGTGTCAATGTTTCCAATCCGCTGTTTTGATGATTCCAATGTGTGGTAACCGCATCGTTTTCCACAACGACCATTCCGGACCCCCAAGAGCTGATATAAACCTTGTTCTCGGCATTGGGGTCTATGGTTACATTTACCAAATCGTGTTCGGTAATAGCCTCATTACCGTGGGGTATTTCTGTCCAATGTTCGCCATTATAATGACTGGCGCCCCGGGTGTTATAAATAGGAGTATAGGCAGGATCATATCCCCCATAAACCACCCAAAGGTTCTCATTTGCCACTGAGATGGAGAATACTTGGTTGGAAACAGGTCCTTCGGGATGAATTTCTTCAAAAGCCGAAATGGCATTCAGCTCACTTTTTAAGATCCCATATTCTTTTGTTCCGATATACAGCGTATTATCATATACTGAAGCGGTATTGGCTTTAAAGATAAAATCGGGGTTTACACCGCTAGTTATTTGGTAAAGCAAGGATAGGTTTTGATCGTAAATATTGATATGATTTACAGCACTTACACAAAGGCTGTTTTGGCCGCTTTTAAGGTCTTTGATGGGCTGTGGGTGGGTACTGATAAAACTCAAAGTCAGATTGTTTTCAAGCCGGTATAAGTTTTGATCTTTTGATAGGTATAATTGATTATTAAACGAGGTGATATTGGAATAATTACCCGAATAAAGATGTGTCCAATTATTGGAGTCAATTAAATAAGGCTCATTTAATGAAGCCACATAAAAACCGTCGGTGGTCACTGCGACGATTTGATCATTATTAATTCCTATTTCATTGACATATACTTCACTGGAAGCATTTCCTATAAAATAGGTGTCTTCAAATTCCAACGTGTTGCTATTGAACACAACGATACCAAAAGGAGTAGATAAAAACAGCTTGTCATTATAAGCTATAATATGGTTTATTCGTTTGGATCCTAGAATATTGAAGTTTTTAATTTCGGGTTTGCTGGTGATGTTTCCGTCGGAATCAATGATTTCCAAGAGTCCGTTTTCATAACCTATAAATATCCTACCCTGATTTTCATCGTAGTATAAGGTGCTGGTGGTTTCACCTGATAAACCATTGACAGAAGATATTTTTTCAGTCTTATCATTTTGCTTATTCCATACAAAAACGGCATTGTCACATAAGGCAATTAATTGGGTGTCGGTATTGAAATATTCTTTGACATTGTTGTACGAATAAAAGTCTTCCCATTGGTCACTATAATCGGTTTGAGCCCAAAGAGTTGATGAGGTAAGTAGTACTAAAAGGATGAATCTACGGTGCATATTATCAGTCTGTTTATTTATAAACGTAATCTAGGGAAAAAAGTATTATTTAAATTGGATGAAATTATCTTTTGTCTGAATACTGTCTTTTTGCTGCGTTTGTTGTTGTTTGTTCTTTCTTTTTTTCAATCCCATCTTTTCCAACAATTCAGTACCATTATCAAAATCGACCTGCCAGGAGATACCCATTCCTTGGGTATAACCTTCTTCTTCATCGGTGTATTGTATTTCGTTTTGGCGATTAAACACTTTCATACGAACGGTTTCTTTTTTGTTTAGAGGCAGTTCAACCGATACGTTTCCGGCTATATTGGCATTGGATTGGCTTCCTGTTGGGACATTGACTTCTCCGTTGATTAGAATCTTTTCGTTTTTGCCCAATCGAGTGGCTACCGAAACACCCAATTGATTTTCGGTTTCGATAAGGTTATTAGTATTGGTGCTTCCCTGGGTGTAATCAAAACCAAATTGTATTTTATCATTCGGATCCGAAAAGATATCCAATAAAGCATTGGATATAGCCATAGCAGCACTGGAAATTCCTTCGTTACCAATAGCCGAAGTATAATTTAGGTTGTTCTCATTGAAGAAATTTCCAATTGCCAACAAGGAGACAAATTGTCGCATCATATTGCCGGTATCTTGGTCATTCAATACAAAATCCAGTTCTGATGTCATATCCAAAGAGGCGTTGGGAATTTTGATGTCAAATTCTTGTTTGGAATTAAAGAGTTCTCCGGTAATTTTTGTGATCAGTGCTACGGGCACGTTTCTATTGGATTCATATTCTGGTAAAATGACCTTGGGGTTGGCTTTTACCGTGTAAATAGCTTCAATGTCCAGATTGGCTTTATACGGATCGCCATTGAATGATATGGTACCGCCTCTTTTTACATCAAAAGGTTTGTTGATAATTCCACCGTATTTAAAATTATAAATTCCCTTATCAACTACAAAATCACCGTACATATTAAAAGTTCCTTTGGTATCGATTTCCATTTGTATGGATCCGGTTCCATTACCTTTTAGGGAGCTTCCCGTGCTTTTGTCTATTACAATTTCAATGGTGGCATCTTTGGTAATCCCCAGATTAAAATCCATAGTTACGCCCTTAAATCGTTCTAACAATTGTTTTTCAAAATAGCTTTTTATATCATTTTGATCAGAAGGTGGCGTTTTAAAATGAATGAGTTGTGAACTTTCTATGGTTTCCACATCACTCATAGGAATGATGATTTCAGTACCGGGATTGGAGTCACCATTGATGCTGATATTTACGTTATCTGTGCTACCGGTAAAGGTGGCAATACCGTTTAAGTAACCGGTTCCGTAGAATAGGGAATCATCCTCTTCGGGTGTGTTAATCGCCAATAGGTTGGGTGTGCTGATTTCTAAATCTAAATACCATTTCTTGAAGTAATGGTGGGAAATACTACCGGATAAATTGCCGGAGGTTTCAAAAAGAGAATCGTACACTTTGGCATCTTTCAGGATAAAGGACTGATTGTCGAGTTGAATTTTGGTATTATTTTCCAAAGCGTAATCTATGTTGATATACGGGAAATACATACCGGCATCATTCAGGTACAATTCTCCGGAAAAATCGGGATTTTCTATGGTTCCGTCCAAGCGGGCTTTACCGGACAAACTGCCTCGAATATTTTCCATCACCCCTTTGCCTAACGCATTGAGCATCGCTATTTGATAGTTGTCAAAAGTGATTCCCAAATCGATGGTAGGTTTCTTGGGTTTTAAATCGATATTTCCTTTGGCAATCATATTTTTATAATCGTCTTTTTCGATGGAAAAATCAATTTGGTATTCTTTGTTGGATTTCGTTCCTTTTATTTCTCCGATTAAATCGCCTTGCAGTTCCTCATTTATAGTTAGATCCAACAATTGAATATCGGCAGTAGGAATGAGCATATGGTTTCTTTTTTCGATCCAAATACCGCCATTTATCAAGCCTTTTAGTTTGAAATTTTCAATATCGGGCGTCACTTTGGCGAGATCTACTTGGTCTAAGTCAATATTGTAGTTTCTGTAATTTTCACCTTGTTGTTCTCCATAAAACAATACTTGTTGTCCTCCGGAAGTTATCATAAAATCTTGATAATCAATTTGATCATTTACACCGTCTATAATAATCTTGTTTTTATCATCTTCATTGGGGTTGAGCGTCCAGAGATTCCCTTTGATGGTCGCCTCTGATTTTTGAAGTCCGATAACCGATTTATTTCCGGGGATAATTGTATGATAGAAAGCCATATTATACCGGTCTTTCAGTTGGTTTCCTCCTGAAAATTCCGTACGGAAGTACAAGGTGTCATTCAAGGTGATATTTACCAAGTCAAAGTCTGCTATTTTATAATGCGAATTTTGCACTTTTTTAACCGATAATTGGGTGTTAAAGAGCGGGTTTTTATTGTCAATCTGTAAGCGTATTTTTTGTATCAAATTATCATAGGCAAGCACTTCGGGCGATTTAAAGGTAAGTTTAAATAGGTCTTTGTCAGCGTCCACTTGTCCGCGGATAGAAGTATGAGACCCCAATTGTACCTTCGGGAAAAATACGGCAACTACCTGATTGTGAATTGAAAAACGAAAATCCAAATACTGCTTGGGACTTACTTTATAAGGGCGGTAATTGGTATAAATACTACCCAATGCGTTTTGGGCAAGTTTGGGGAGTTCTTTGAATAAAAACCTACCTTTGATACGTCCGTTGATAATATCGGTAGAATTAATACTCAGTGTTTGTACGCTGTCCTTTACTTGTGAGTTAATAGAAAAATCTTTAAAAAAATAATCTTGTACTTGATTGGTATATTTGGCGTTTTTAAACCGGATTGACCCTTGCATATTTTCCAATGTATTACCGGTCATCGCCATTGTGATATCTCCTCTTAAGATGGCGATACTATCGCGTTTAAGCAAATTTAATTTATTGAAATCAGAATAACTTACGTGCGATTTAAAATTGAATTTATAAAGCACGTGTGACAAATCGGCCAATCCGTTAAAACGCATCTTCAGGTTGGGATCATCTACCTTGAAGCTGCCGGAAAAGAGTTTGTCTTTTACCTGACCGTCTATCTTGATATTGGAATAGGTATAGCCTTTGTATTGATGTTTTGTAATGTTTCCTTTTATTTGCGTATCCAAATGTTCCAGTGTAAATCCTTTTCCGTTTACTTCGGCATCCATAGAGAATTTTCCAATCATCGGATCGCCCGCCAAATCACCTAATTTCAGGTCTTTAACACGTATTGTTCCTTGATAGCTGGCCTGATCTATATGGTCAATGTTGTCAATTTTCAAATCGGATTGGATATAGCCCAAATCGGATTGTGTGACTAATTGGGCATTGATTTCTTGGGCACTGATACGTGATACCCCTGACATACTGAAATGTCCTAATTTTTTAAAAGAAGAGGGAAGTGTTTTTCCCAACAAATTGGGTAGTAAATTTTTAAGGTGATTGTAATCCGATTCCAAATGTGTGATATGGGCTGTCAATTCAAAATCTTTTTCTTTGTCAAAACTGTTTATCAAGTGTAATGTACCGTTGATTTTTGATTTTAATTGTGATTTTAATCGCAACTTATTGATAAAAAAATCATTGAGTGTCCCTTTCATTTCTCCTGAAAAATAAATCACATCTTGATCTCCTAATTCTGCGTAAAAATGGCGCAAGTCTTGTAGCGATACTTTGGCATTTTTAAAAGAAGCGGTAATCTGAACTTTGTTGTTGAAATCGGATAAATCTTCTCTTTTATATCGCATACGCATTTCACCTTCCAGCTCAGAAGTTTTTGTTTGCAAACTCAGGTTGAGATAGTGCATATAATTCCGGGTGTAGGTAAAATCGGTTTCCATTTTAGTTACCACCAGTCCGTTTTGGTCTATCATACTTAAATCCCGGATACTTCCGTAAATATTGGGACCACTGAGTCTAAATTGTTTTATTCGGGCGTTGATGTCTTTATAAGCGACTACGGGCATAGTGTCCTTATTCTCATCTATCAATGTAAAGCGGGAATGGGTAAGAGCTATTACATCAGAAGTCAAGAGAAATCCCGAGGGTTTCTCATCGGATTTTTCACTGTCAAATGTATTGATAAAAACGTGTAGTTCATCGTCTTTTTCTCCCCGGTAGGTTTTCATCATTACATGGGCTTTGTCAATAGATACTGCTCCTAATTCGGGTTTTCCTTTGATAATTTTATTAAAACTGAGGATAGAGGACTGTAATTGACGAACATAAATCAGCGTATCATTTCTGCGGTCATTGATCAGGATATTTTTTAATTTAACTTGCCCAGCATAAGATAAATCTACTTTGTCAATCCGGATATGTGTATTGTATTTGTTATTGACGTATTTGGTCAGTTTATGTGCCAAGGAAGTTTGTACTTGAGGGAAAGACATAACCAGACTAAAAAGCAATAATAAGAGTATTAAAACTGCTATTAATCGCCACGCTATTTTTAAAAACCGTTTGATATGTCTATTTTTGCTCTTTATAATACAAATTTTGTGCCTTAATCTATTGATTTTATCGAAAAGCCAGTTTACATATTAGCCATTGAATCATCTTGCGATGACACCGGTGCTGCCGTATTACACAACGGTAAAGTGCTGTCAAATGTTGTAGCTAATCAGGAAATTCATACCGAATACGGTGGTGTGGTTCCCGAATTAGCCTCACGTGCCCATCAACAAAACATTGTGCCGGTGGTGCAACTGGCATTACAAAGGGCAAATATCGGAAAAAAAGACCTATCAGCCATCGCTTTTACTAAAGGACCCGGATTAATGGGTTCTTTATTGGTAGGAACCTCCTTTGCCAAGTCTATGGCACAGGCTTTAGGGATTCCTGTCATTGGGGTCAATCATATGCAGGCACATATCTTAGCTCATTTTATTGAGGACGCGAATCAGGAGAAGCCTCCTTTTCCTTTTTTGTGTTTAACGATCAGTGGTGGACATACCGAAATTGTAAAAGTTTCTGATTATTTTACGATGGAAATACTGGGACAAACACTGGATGATGCCGTGGGAGAAGCCTATGATAAATCGGCAAAAATATTGGGATTGGGATATCCCGGCGGTCCTTTGATTGATCAATACGCCCGATTGGGTAATCCTACCGCTTTTCGATTTACCAAACCCAAGGTGGGTGATTTGGATTTTAGTTTTAGCGGATTAAAAACAGCCATTCTGTATTTTATTCGTAAAGAAATGGATCAAAATCCGGATTTTATCAAAGAAAATTTACACGATATCTGCGCTTCTATTCAACATACCATAGTCAGTATTTTAATGGAAAAGATACAGCATGCCGTACAGCAAACCGGTATTACTCATATTGCAATCGCCGGAGGAGTCAGCGCCAATAGTGAAGTTAGAAAACGCCTCTTGAATACCGAGCAAACCCAATCGTGGAAAACCTATATACCCAAATTTGAATATACGACAGACAATGCGGCTATGATTGGTATTGTAGGCTATTACAAATATATTACACAGGCATTTGATTCGTCCGGAACCACTGCCAATTCCCGATTAAAAGTAAACGAATAAGCCATGATAAGCCAAGCCACTATAGATACGATTTTTGAAACAGCCCGTTTGGAAGAGGTTATTGGCGAATTTGTCCAACTCAAAAAATCAGGAAGTAACTTTAAGGGTCTCAGCCCTTTTTCTGATGAGAAAACCCCTTCTTTTATGGTTTCTCCCGTCAAGCAAATCTGGAAAGATTTTAGTTCCGGAAAGGGAGGAAATGTCGTGTCTTTTTTAATGGAACACGAACATTATACCTATCCGGAGGCCTTGAAATGGTTGGCAAAAAAATACAATATTGAAATAGAAGAAACCCAATTGTCCGATGAACAAAAGCAGGAAGTCAATGAGCGGGAGAGTATGTACATTGTTTCTGAATTTGCCAAGGATTACTTTCACGATATCTTATTACACAACTCGCAAGGGAAAGCCATCGGATTGAGTTATTTTAAAGAACGGGGTTTTCGAGAAGAAACCATAAAAAAGTTTCAATTAGGCTACGCCTTAGATACGTGGGAAGCTTTTACCAAAACAGCTTTAGAAAAAGGCTATGATATCAAGTATCTGGAGAAAACAGGACTGACTATTGTCAAAGAGAACAAACGCTTTGACCGTTTTAAAGGACGAGTTATTTTTCCGATTCACAGTATGAGCGGACGTGTATTAGGTTTTGGTGGCCGTATTTTGGACAGTACGGCAAAAGCCGCTAAATACCTGAATTCTCCGGCCAGTGATATTTATGACAAGAGCAAGGTGTTGTACGGTATTTATTATGCCAAACAACAAATAGCCAAGGAGAATAACTGTTTTCTGGTAGAAGGTTATACCGATGTGATCAGTTTACATCAAGCCGGAGTGACCAATGTAGTCGCATCGTCCGGTACGGCATTGACACCCGATCAAATACGCCTTATCAAGCGATTGACACCCAATATTACGGTACTTTTTGATGGTGATGCAGCCGGAATCAGAGCCTCTATGCGCGGGATTGATTTGATATTGGAACAAGGGATGAATGTCAAGGTATTGACTTTTCCCGATGGCGATGATCCCGATAGTTATGCTAAAAAAGTCAGTACAGAGGAATTATCAACGTATCTTTCTGAAAAACCCCAAGATTTTATTAAGTTTAAGATAGCTATTTTACGGGAAGAATCTGAAAATGATCCCATTAAAAAAGCTGCTCTCGTTCGTGATATCATCCATAGTATTGCTGTAATTCCCGATAGGATTCAACAGGAAATTTACATCAAAGAATGCGCTCGTCTGATGGATGTTTCTGAAGATATATTGTTTACCAATTTGGCGCAACAGCTGGCAAAAACACCAGATAAACCCGGGAGTAGAGGAGAGGTGAATACTCCATTGGAAATCGTAAAAAAGTCGCGTCAACAGACTTTGCAGGAAATCAACCAATTGGAAAAATATGAAAAAGAAATCATTAAAATACTCTTGTTATATGGGAATAACAATGCCGAATTTGTCAATTGGATAGAAGAAGCCGATCACATGGGCGTTCCCAGATTGCGTAAAGAATATTATGAAAGCAGTGTAGCGCAAGAGATTTATCTCAACCTGCAAGAAGATGAAATTGTCTTTACCAATCCGGTATTTCAAGATATTTACAATCGTATTATCAAGCAATATAACCAATCTCAAAAGATAGAAATTCAAGCACTCTTACATGGAGAAGATGTAGCACTGGCATCTATTACATCCGATATTTTGATGGAAGATGAAAAATACCAATTGAGTGATTGGGACCGGCGCGATATTGTGGTCAAACCCAAAGAGAGCCATCTCCCTAAATTAGTACATGATGTGGTGTTGAATCTAAGACGTATCTTGATAGCCGAAAAAATAAAAGAATTGACCGAAAAAATAAAAGAAAAAGAAACGAGCCAAGAAGATTTAGAAGAAATCATAAATTACACGAATTTACGTGTCAAATTATATGAAAAATTACATCGTGTCGTTTAATATAAACCCTTAAAAAAATGGAAATAAACATTGTAAATACCTCCAAACACGCTTTGCCGGAATACGAAACAATCGCTTCTGCCGGAATGGATTTACGGGCTAATCTGGATGCCCCGATTGTTTTAAAACCACTGGAGCGCACCTTGGTAAAAACCGGACTGTTTATAGCCCTGCCTGTGGGTTACGAAGCACAGGTACGTCCCCGTAGCGGATTGGCTTTAAAAAAAGGAATCAGCGTACTGAACGC
>CAYNFJ010000064.1:9457-12573 GCA_964396505.1 uncultured Polaribacter sp.
ACTTAATTATTAATACCATTTTACTGATGAATCGATTGTACTGCGTATCACTGATTTTTTTTATTTCCATTTCTTCATTTTCGCAACGTATGGTGAAAGGGGTGGTTTTGGATGCAGAAACCGGAGAAACGCTGGCCTTTGCCAATGTTGTCAGCGGTAAGCAAAGTGGCACTATTACCAATGCCGAAGGGCAATTTTATATAAATGTGTCTGATACAATTCAAGCACTTACAATATCTTATATAGGTTATCAAAAGGCTGTTATTCCATTACAAAAAGGAAAAGAATATTATAAAATATCCTTACAACCGGCAGTAGAATCTTTGGGAACCGTGGTTATTTCCGGGAAATATGTCGATCCTGCCATTGCATTGATGCGACGCTTTTTGGCTAAAAAATCGGAAAATGATTATCGCAAGCGACTTAAAAAATACTCCTTTGAAAAGTACTATAAATTCTTGGTTACTGCTGATCCCGATTCCATAGATGCTTCATTGGATTCTGTATTTGTCAAAGGAAAATTTACAAAAATAGATTCGTCATTATACGATTTTAAAAAGGAACTCGCCGATAAAGATCTGTTTATTATGGAATCGGTTATGAAGGTCAATGCTACATCGGGCGTAGAAAAAAACAAGGTAATTGCATCGCGAACCGCCGGTTTAAAAAACCCGATGTACGAATTGTTGGCATTGCAGGTATCCAATTTTAATGTGTATGATGATCGATACAAATTTTTTATCAAAGATTATTTAGGCCCCTTGACCAAACTATCCTTAAAACAATACAAATATGAAATAATTGATACGATAGCAATACAAGATAGAAAGGTGTATGAATTATCCTATCTGAATACCCAAAAACCTTTGATTTCCGGTAAAATATATATCGATAAAGAATCATTGGCGATTGCTAAAATGACTTTAAATACGTTTAAACAATTTGAATTACAAACCACTTATAATTTTAAGTATTACCCATCGTATCATACTTGGTTTCCCAAAAATTCCAGTATGTTGATGAGAAAGGCAAAGAAAAAAGACACCTTAACGGTAGATGGAGTAATCAGTGTGATAGAAAATGATAAAGAGGATGAGGTTCATTCCAATAAGAATAATGAATTGGATTATCTTTATGCCTTGGCACAGACTCATTATTTGGATGTGCATATCAATAGATTGCATCAAGACAAGATTCGTTATAATTTGCAGATAGCAACAGATGCCAATAAGAAAAATTCTGATTTTTGGAGTCACTACCGTGATACAATAAGGGTAAAACGGGAATTGAACACCTATCATTACATTGATTCTATTGCCAAAGAAGAAGGAGTAGAACGCAAATTGAATCAATTTAGAAAAATAGGTCACGGTTCTATTCCTTTAGGAGCATTGGATATGGATATTGTAAATTTATTTGACAAGAACGAGTATGAAGGATTTCGAGTATCGCTGGGGGCCAAAACCAACGAAAAATTATCGGATAAATTTTTTGTATCCGCTTATGCCGCCTATGGATTTAAGGATAAGGATTTAAAATACCACGGGCAATTGAATTATAAGATAAATCATTTTTCACAGACTTTTATTCACCTAGGATACACGCATGATTTACAGCCCAGTACGTCTTTTGAGGATTATCAAAATGGTTTTTTTCTAGGCGGTTTATCTCATATGTCTTATGATAAATTTTATATGAAAACGGCTTTAAATGTGGGTATTTCGCACTTGATAACTTCTGCGCTGGCAGCGCGTTTGGACTTTACCAGACAAAGTGTAAAAGCACAATATCCGCTACCGCTAAATACGGCTGCAGTTGAAATACCAGAGCTACACGGCTCTCATATCCAATTGCATCTGGATTATCGTCCTTTTTCCAAATTCTTTTTAAGTCCTTACGGAAGAGAAGAAATAAAGCAGGCATATCCCCAATTTTATTTCAATATAGCACATATCATTCCCGATCCGGGAGCCGATATGGGTAGTTTTACCCGTTTGGATTTTCAGACTTATTTTAAGAAAGTTTATTTGCGCAAGGCTTATACCGAAGCCATTGTCAAGTTGGGTTATGCTACACAAGGCAGTCCGTTGCTGTATCTATACAGTCCCAAAACCAATGGATATGATGATTCGGGTATGAATTGGTACGAAAAGATTCATTGGAGTACCAATTCCGGTTTTGAGACAATGCGCCAATTGGAATTTGCCGGTAATTTTGTATCGACCCTGCATATAAGTCATAGTTTTCCAAAAGTACAACTCAGTAAAAAATACTATTTTGAACTTCGTTTTATAGGGCGTGCCGCTTGGGGATTTGCTGAAAACAGCAACCGGTATTTGGGTGTAAAAACATTGGATAAACCCTATTTTGAAACCGGAGTTGAATGCAACAGGCTTATCAAGTTTTTAGGAACCGGTTTTGGTGCCGGTTTTTACTATCGGATAGGCACACATGCCTATGCCGATCCGATGGATAATTTGGCTATTAAACTTACTTTGAGTCCTTTTAGTTTGTTTTAAACTCCTGTAGGGTTAAAAAAAAGCGATTCCAAAAAGAATTTGGAACCACTTTAGATGTTTTCACAACGGAATAATCCTTATTGTGAATTGCTTTCAGTTTGTACTGACAAATGTACACAAATTTTTATAAACAGCCACAGGAAAAACCCTGAAAAATAAACAGGAAAAATCCGGTTCATATACGATGATTTATTTTGTACCTTTATAGTTTTAAATTATTACTGTATTTATTATGAAAAGAATTTTAGGATTAGACTTGGGAACTAATAGTATTGGTTGGGCTTTGGTAGACCAAAATTTTGACAAAAAAGAAGGAGCGATTTTAGGTTTAAATAGTCGGATAATTCCGATGTCGCAAGATATTTTAGGTAAATTTGAATCCGGACAATCTATCTCGCAAACTGCTGACAGAACAGCATACAGAGGCGTAAGAAGATTATACCAAAGAGATAATTTGCGCCGAGAACGCTTGCACAGAGTATTAAATATTCTTGGTTTTTTACCGGAACATTATAAAAATAAAATAGACTTTGATAAAAAGAAAGGTCAATTCAAAAAAGAAGTAAAACTCAATTACCGTAAAAATGATAAAGGTAA
>CAYNFJ010000065.1:0-5566 GCA_964396505.1 uncultured Polaribacter sp.
CTTCTGTTTCGACTATTTCATTTTGTTGTCCTGTAGAAAAACCCGTAGCAATAATAGTGACCGAAATGGCCTCTCCAATACTTTCATCATCACCAATTCCCAAAATAATATTGACATCTTTACCGGCTTCGTTCGTAATATAATCGTTGATTTCTCCTATTTCATCAAAGGTTACTTCACTGGTTCCGGAAACAATCAATAGTAGTACATTTTTGGCACCGGTAATTTTGTTATCATTCAACAAAGGAGAATCCAAAGCACCGACAATGGCTTTTTGAGCTCTTTCTTCACCTGTAGCTGTGGCAGATCCCATAATGGCTGTGCCGCTATTGGATAGTACCGTCTTGGCATCATTTAGATCGATATTTTGTTTGTAGTGATGTGTTATGACTCCGGCAATACCTCTGGCAGCGGTGGCCAATACTTCATCTGCCTTGGCAAATCCGGATTTGTAGCCCAAATTTCCATATACTTCTCTGAGTTTATTATTATTAATGACAATTAAGGAATCTACCTGTTCACGCAAAGCGGTAATACCGTCTTGTGCTTGTTTCATTCTGGATCTTCCTTCAAATTCAAAAGGCATGGTCACAATTCCGACAGTCAACAATTCCAATTCTTTGGCTATTTTGGCAATGATAGGTGCTGCTCCTGTACCGGTACCACCACCCATTCCCGCTGTGATAAAAACCATTTTGGTATTGGTTGCCAAGAGTTCTTTAAGTACCAGATAAGATTCTTCTGCCGATTTGGCACCAATCTCAGGGTTCGCACCGGCTCCCATTCCATCGGTTAGATTGACTCCCAACTGTATTTTATTCGGTACCGGAGAATTATCCAAGGCTTGAGCATCTGTGTTGCATATTACAAAGTCCACTCCTTGAATATCTTGTAAAAACATATAATCCACAGCATTACCACCTCCGCCGCCAACACCAATTACTTTGATGGAATTGTATTTATTTTTAGGCATATCAAATGCGATTTCGTTTATATTTGTGTTCATCTTTTTTGGTTTTATCTTTTATATACCTTTCTTTTATTTATTCTGCATTTTCTAGAAATTCTTTCAATCTGTCAACCCAACGCTCAAAAAAATTCTTTTTATTTTTTCCCTTTTTTTCCATTGGCTCCTCTTCTATAGTTTCTTCCTCCGGATGTTCCTCTGTATTCTCCTCAATTGTTACATTGGATTGTCGTTCTTTTTCCAATTGTTTGAATCCACTCATCAATAAGCCTACTGAAGTAGCATAAATAGGATTGGATAATTCCTCATCAGAGTCTCCTGCCAAATGCTCGTTGGGATATCCGATACGGGTATCCATTCCCGTGATATACTCGACCAATTGCTTGAGGTGTTTTATTTGAGAACCTCCTCCGGTTAGGACTATGCCGGCTATTAATTTGTCTCGTTGGGTATCATTGCCATATTTTTTGATCTCTTGATACACTTGTTCTACAATTTCTGTAATTCTGGCATGAATTATTTTTGACAAATTCTTCAGGGTTATTTCCTTTGGATCTCTACCTCTAAGACCGGGTATAGAAACTATCTCGCTATCTTTATTTTCTGCCGGCCACGCAGAACCAAATTTTACCTTTAATAATTCAGCTTGTTTTTCGATGATGGAACATCCTTCTTTAATATCATCGGTAATCACATTACCACCAAACGGGATAACGGCGGTATGTTTGATAATCCCATCTTTAAAAATAGCCAAATCGGTCGTACCTCCTCCAATATCTATCAGGGCAACACCTGCTTCTTTTTCATCTTGTCCCAATACAGCATCGGCTGAGGCGAGAGGTTCTAATGTTATATTGGACAATCCCAAACCGGCGCTGGTAATACAACGTCCAATATTTCTGATACTGGCTATTTGCCCCACTACTACGTGAAAATTGGCTTCCAATCGTCCACCGTACATCCCAACAGGTTCTATAATATTGGGTTCACTATCTACTTTATAATCTTGCGGAATGACATGAATAATTTCCTCTCCCGGCATCATCGCCAATTTATACACTTGCGATAATAGATTTTCAATATCATCTTGATTAATAACCGTATCCGGATTAGGTCTGGTTATGTAATCACTGTGATGTAAACTGCGTATATGTTGTCCTGCAATTCCTACAGATACCTTTGTGATTTTATAGCCAGAAGCGGCTTCTGCTTCTTCTATAGCTTGTTGTATAGACTGTATGGTTTGTGTAATATTGGTCACTACGCCCCGTTTTACACCAATACTTTTGGCACGTCCTGAACCGAGTATTTCAATTTTTCCATACTCGTTTTTACGCCCAATCATAGCGACAATTTTGGTAGTTCCAATATCCAATCCAACTGTTATATTATTATCTTCCATCTTCTATCTTTTTATTTTGAGCATACCACTTGATGCTTGTATTTTAAATTAATTAATTTATAAATTTTCATCTGCTCTGAATTCCATTTCTTTTTATAAAAAATCTTGAGTTTTTTTAATTTATCATCCAAATGATCCATTTTACCCAATAATATTTTATGTCTTCCTATTCGTGTACTCAACAAATAATCACCATTTTCCTTAATATGATAGCCTATTATTTGTTTTTTATACAAAGGATCTTTATTAATTTTTAGGATTAATTGAAACACTTCTTTTTCTTTTTTTTCATCAATTGCACCGGTAACCAAAGGAACCCTGGCCGCATAATTAAAAGACAATGGCATCCTTGCACCCTGTCTATCAATATAATAAGCTATTTCTCCTTTTTGAACCCTTGCAACAGGTACCCGCTCTATAACATCCGCTTGTAACACTCCATCCAAAGTCATATACAGCTGTGCCTGTTCTATCATTTGGTCCATACGTACACGCTCCTCAATCTGGTGTAAATTTATCAATGATTTTGGCTTATTCAGAAGCCCGGCATCACTTTGTATCAACAATTTATTAACCGTTTCCGCACTGATAAAATCGGGGTGTTTTTCGGGAAAATTCACACTTATTTTAGTAATTTTTTCCTCATTGCTTTTATGTTGTGCAAAGCCGTATAGAAACCCGAGTAAGGCAATCATTAGTATGGTGATAATATATAGTTTCCAGTTTTTCAATTGGATAATTGTTTTAATTTTAATTGTACATCTGTTATCATTTCACCTATATCTCCGGCTCCCATCATCAGAATAATTCTTTTGTTGCTCGCTACAATTTCATCCGATAAATATTCGGGTTGTACCACAGCTACATCGGCTTGTAATCGCCTGATTTTTAAAGCTATATTATCAGATGTAACTCCTTCTATAGGATGCTCTCTAGCCGGATAAATGGGTAATAATATTACTTGATCAAAACGCGCTAAACTACTCACAAAATTGGCTTCAAAATCAAGTGTTCTACTGTATAAATGCGGCTGAAAAACGACCAAAATTTGTTCGTTGGGATACATTTCTTTCACGGTTTCAAAAACGGCATCAATCTCAGTAGGATGATGGGCATAATCATCTATCAAAACCCATCGGTTTGTTTTCAAACGGTAGCTAAAACGCCGATGCACACCCTTATAGGAAAGTAAAGCTTTGGCAATGTCTTGAAGGGAAACTCCAATACTGTTTGCCATTGCCAAAGCAGCCATTGTATTCAGCACATTATGTCTTCCTGCCAAGGGCAGTGTGATGTTTTTATAGGTTTTATCCGGAGTTGTAACATCAAAGCGGTAAGATCCATCTACAATACGAATATTCGTAGCATCGTAATCGGCTTGTGCTTCGATCCCAAAGGTAGTTCCCTGAATGGGCAAGCCTTTTTTAATAAATACTTCTTTAGATGCCAGTGTACCGAATTCTTGAAAGGTCTGTACTAATTCTTGAGATGATTGATAAATATCCAAATGATCGGCATCTACAGAAGTGATACACGCATAATCCGGATATAATTGAAGAAAAGACCGGTCAAACTCATCGGCTTCTACCACAGAATAGCGGGTGCCACCTAATACCAAATTAGATTGGTAATTTTCGGCAATACCACCTAAAAAAGCAGTAGCATCTACCCCAGTTTCTTTAAATATATGAGCTAAAATACTACTGGTGGTCGTCTTACCGTGCGTCCCGGCAACTGCAAAACAAATCGTATCTTTTGTAACTTGTCCTAATAATTCTGCACGTTTGATGACGCTAAAATTATGGGACATAAAATAATCCAACAATGTATTTTCCAAACGTTTGACAGCCGGTGTGTAAACAATCAAAGCATCAAGATTCTTAAAAGCATCGGGTAATTCACTTAAATCATCCTTGTAACTAACCTCAATTCCCATAGCGATTAAACTACGGGTTATAGGAGAATCTGCACGGTCATATCCGGAAACATTCTTTCCTAAATAATGCATATATCGGGCTAAGGCACTCATCCCGATTCCTCCAATGCCTATAAAATAGATGCTATGTATAGTACCGAGATTCATCAATGTTTTATAATTCTTTTTACTTGTTCCACGATTTGTTTGGTCGCATCCGGCAAGGCTAACTTTTGGATATTTTCTGCCAATTGGTGTTGTTTCTCACTATCGTCTATCAAGGATTTAAAAATTGTAGGAAAATTTTCCAATTCATTTTCTTTCAATAAAATAGCCGCATCTTTTTGCACAATAGCTATGGCATTTTTAGTTTGGTGATCCTCAGAAACATTAGGTGACGGA
Organism: uncultured Polaribacter sp.; assembly: GCA_964396505.1. Classification (GTDB taxonomy): domain Bacteria; phylum Bacteroidota; class Bacteroidia; order Flavobacteriales; family Flavobacteriaceae; genus DQTL01. The sequence goes on from CAYNFJ010000065.1 coordinate 4,687, forward strand.
ATAAAAATGACCGGTTTACCCACCATACATAATTCAGAAATAGAACCGGCTCCTGCCCTGCTGATTATAAAATCTGCCGCCGCATAGGCCAAGTCCATTTTATTCAAAAAAGCATGAGTCTGCGTGGCATCTTTGGTATCGTATTTTTTGTACTCGTCTATATATAACTTTCCGGTTTGCCATATCAGTTGAACGCCGGATGCTATCAAAAAATCTAAATTTTCTTCAATCAAACGATTTATAGCGCGGGCTCCTAGGCTACCACCTAGTACTAAGAGTGTTTTTTTGCTGCTATCTAATTTGAAAAAGTCTTGAGCTTCTGCCCTTTTATCAGTGATAGTCAATAAATCCTGACGTACCGGATTTCCGGTTTTGATGATTTTTTCTTTTGGAAAAAAACGCTCTAATCCATCGTAAGCTACACATATCGCATCGGCTTTTTTTGCCAATAGCTTGTTAGTAATCCCCGGATAGGAATTTTGTTCTTGTATTAAAGTAGGGATTTTTTTCAAAGCAGCGGCATAGAGTGTAGGTCCACTGGCAAAACCTCCTGTACCGATAACCACATCGGGTTTAAACTTGCGAATAATTTTGAAAGCACTACACAAACTACTGATTAGCTTAAAGGGAAATAAAAGATTTTTGAGTGTCAACTTACGTTGTAAGCCACTAATCCACAAACCTTTTATAGGATATCCGGCTTGCGGTACTTTTTCCATTTCCATACGATCTCTTGATCCTACAAATAAGATATTTGCCGCAGGATATTGAGCCTTTAATTCGTTGGCAATAGCCACAGCCGGATAGATATGTCCACCGGTACCCCCACCACTTAATACTATGTTAATCGACTGCTTCATACAATACGTCTAGTGGATTT
>CAYNFJ010000065.1:5666-9517 GCA_964396505.1 uncultured Polaribacter sp.
CCACCACTTAATACTATGTTAATCGACTGCTTCATACAATACGTCTAGTGGATTTTCATCATCCAAGTTTTTATTAATATTTATTTCTGCTTCTGTGGCACTCACACTTAACACAACACCAATAGCCAAGCAAGTCATCCAAATAGAAGTTCCTCCACTGCTGAGCAAGGGCAATGTTTGTCCGGTAACCGGAATCAAGTTACTGGCTACGGACATATTGATAATGGCTTGAAAAATAATAGGAAATCCTACGCCCAATACAAGTAATGTTGCAAAAATGGTTTGCGCTTTTTTTGCGACTACATAAAATCGAAACAATAGCCACATATATAAAAAGATGATACCTATTCCACCGGCCAAACCGTATTCTTCTACAATGATGGCAAAGATAAAATCGGATGAAGATTGCGGTAAAAAGTTCTTCTGCACACTTTTTCCGGCTCCTTTACCAAACATACCTCCGGTAGCAATGGCTATTTTGGCTTTTTCTACTTGATAAGTATCTTTTGGGTTTTTGTCTTGAAAATTGAGTATTCTGTTTTTCCAAGTATCCGTTTTATGACGTAAACCACTGGAAAAACTTCGACCGACAAAGATGAATAACACCAATAGGACAAGTCCCATACCCATTACATTCAATAGATACCGGAATGGATATCCTCCTAAAATACTCAAGATTGCCACAGATAAAAAGAGCAAAGCAGCCGTTGAAAAATTGGCCGGAAGTATGGTCATAATAATTGCTCCTACCGGTAACCAAAGTCTCCAAAGACTCTCTCTAAAATCGATAATGGTATCCTTTCTTTTAGAAAAATACCGGGCGACATACATCATCATCACTACTCCGGCAAGGGTAGAAGTTTGAAAACTAACTCCGACAAACGGAATTCGAATCCAACGACTGGCAGTAGCCCCTCCAATAGTAGTTCCCTTGGATAAAGTATAGAGCAATAATATAAAAACAAACGGTAATAACAACGTAGCACTTCCACTAAAATAGCGATACGGAATTCTATGAATGGCATACAACAACACAAAACCTAAAAGTAGAATTAGGGCATGTTTCAGCAAATAACCGGATGTAGAACCCACTCCAATCACATTAGCCAAATTGGAACTGGCACTGTACATCGGTAAAAAGGAAATAGGTGCCAATATGAAAAAAATAGCCCAAATTCCTTTATCTCCTTTTATGTTTTGCAAAAATGACATACTTACAACTTTAATATGGCTTCTTTAAATTGATTTCCTCTATCCTCGTAATTTTTAAAAAGGTCAAAACTGGCACAAGCCGGTGATAAGAGTACATTATCTCCTTTTTCGGCTAATTTATAAGCCACTTTTACCGCTTCTTCAGCACCTTTCGTTTCTACAATAATGGGCATTACGTTTTTGTATGTATTAATGATTTTAGAATTATCAACGCCCAAGCACACAATTGCTTTTACATTTTCACGTACCAATGGCATCAATTCCATATAATCATTTCCTTTATCCTCACCGCCCACTATCCATATGGTAGGTCTTTTCATACTCTCCAAGGCGTAATAGGTGGCGTTAATATTGGTCGCTTTGGAATCATTGATAAATTGGACACCTCCTATTTTCAACACTTTTTCCAAACGGTGCGGAGCACCCTCAAAATCCTCCATACTTTCACGGATGGTTTGTTTTCTTACTTTTAGCAAGGTTGCAGCTAGTGATGCTGCCATCGAATTTTTTACATTGTGATTCCCTTGCAATGCTAATGTGTTTAAACTCATAGTAAATTGTTTATTTTTTATGTTTATGTGTATGTTATCATCTTTGATATAAGCCCCTTCATTCAATTGTTGTGTAATGGAAAAAGGCACCAATTGTGCTTGTATCGAATTCTCAGCTATCCATTGCATGATCACCGGATCATCCCGGTCATAAATCAAGTAATCCTGTGGGGTTTGATTTTGAGTTATTTTGAATTTAGAAGCGATGTAATTTTCAAATTTATGATCATATCTATCCAAATGATCAGGGGTGATATTGGTTATTACAGCAATATGGGGCGCAAAGGTTTCAATACCATCTAACTGAAAACTACTCAGTTCCAAAACATAATAATCACTAGCGCTACGGGCTAGCTTTCTGGCAAAACTAAAACCGATATTACCGGCTTCTGCTACATTCAAGCCAGCATTTTTCAAGATGTGATAGAGCATCATTGTAGTTGTCGTCTTACCATTAGCTCCCGTAATGCCCAAAAGGGTAGCTTGAGTAAACCTGGCGGCAAATTCAATTTCAGAAATGACCGGAATTTGTTGCTTTCTCAATTTTAGTATCAATGGCACGGTATCCGGTATTCCGGGGCTTTTAATTACGGTATCGGCTGTAAAAATCTTATCTTCACTGTGCTTTCCTTCTTCAAAATCAATTCCTTGTTGTAGCAACGCATCTTTATAGGAAGTTTTAATTTTTCCAAAATCGGATACAAAAATGCTATAGCCTAATTTCTTGGCCAACAGAGCAGCACCCACACCGCTTTCGCCGGCACCTAAAATCACTATGTATTGATTTTTATTCACTTTATCGTACCTTTAAAGTTATAATTGTAATGACAGCTAGCAAAATACCTATAATCCAAAAACGCACCACTATTTTACTCTCGTGATAGCCTTGTTTTTGATAATGATGGTGCAATGGTGACATTAGGAAAATCCGTTTACCCACTCCATATTTTCTACGTGTGTATTTAAAATAAGCCACCTGTAACATCACCGATAAATTCTCAACTAAAAAGATTCCTGCCAGTACGGGTATTAATAATTCTTTTCGAACAGCAATAGCCAAAACAGCTATCACCCCACCGATAGTTAAGCTACCGGTATCACCCATAAATATTTGTGCCGGGTAGGTATTGTACCATAAGAAACCCACTAAAGCTCCTGCAAAAGCACTGACAAAAACGGTCATTTCACCGGAATTCGGGATATACATCACATCCAAATAATCGGCAAAAACGATGTTTCCCGATATCCAAGTAAAAATACCCAACGCACCTACAATAATAGCCGAAGAACCGGCTGCTAATCCATCAATCCCATCGGTTAAGTTAGCTCCATTGGATACCGCTGTAATAATAAAAATGACCAAAGGAATAAAAACCAACCAGGCATAATCCCGGTAATCATCACCTATAAAACTGATAAAATAAGCATAATCCAACTGATTGCCTTTCATAAAAGGAACCGTTGTTTTAACCGATTTTTCTGCGGCTCCAAAATCATGGATCACTTGTGTTTGGTTTTGCTTGGAATGCACCTCTTCTTTCATCTGAACCTGTGGGTGAAAATACAACATGGCTCCTACAAAAATCCCCAAACCAACTTGTCCTAAAATTTTAAAACGTCCTTTTAAACCATCTTTGTTTTGCTTATGGATTTTCAAATAATCATCGGTAAAACCTATAACACCCATCCAAAGCGTGGCAATCAGTAGAATAATAATATAGATATTGTCCAATTTCGCCAATAATAACACCGGAATCAAAGTTGCCAAAATGATGATTACACCACCCATCGTAGGAGTTCCTTCTTTTTCTATCTGTCCTTTTAATCCCAAATCCCTAACAGACTCTCCTATTTGTTTTTTTCTCAAATAATCTATAATGCGTTTACCAAATAACATAGATACTATCAATGACAGTACAAAAGCCAATGCCGAACGAAAAGTAATAAATTGGAATAAGCCCGCTCCGGCTAAATGGTAGTGTTTTTCTATATATTCAAACAAGTAATACAACATTATTTTCTATTAATTTTTAGTGTTAAATAAGGTGACTGCTATTTTATAATCATCAAAATCGATTCGTTTTCCAT
>CAYNFJ010000065.1:9617-12386 GCA_964396505.1 uncultured Polaribacter sp.
GTTACTAAGGTTTCATTATGAGTCCGGACATCGTTAAGGGTTTGCACAACATTTTGCAGAGCGTCCGGAGTATGTGCATAATCAACTACCACTGTTACTCCTGTATCTGAAATAAAGTATTGAAAACGCCCGGCTACACTCTGCAACTGACTGATCAAGCGTAATGTTTCCATTTTGTCCAAGCCCAACAATCGGGCAATTCCGTAAATAGCCAACAAGTTGTACGCATTGAATTTTCCTATCAATCTACTCCAAACTTCTTGTCCGTCAATCTGCAATAACAGACCGTCCAAACTGTTTTCCAATATCTTAGCTTTAAAATCTGCCATCGTTTTTAAAGCATACGTATAGGTTTTTGCTTGGGTATTTTGAATCATTAACAGCCCGTTTTTATCATCTTTATTTACCAGCGCAAAAGCCGTTTTAGGCAGCTGATCGAAAAATTCTTTTTTTACATCCCGATAATTAGCAAAGGTCTTGTGAAAATCCAAATGATCGTGAGTCAGATTGGTAAATACACCACCGGAAAAATACAAGGCAGCTGTTCTCTTTTGAGAAATACCATGCGAGCTTACTTCCATAAAGCAATGGCTGATACCTGAGGCTACCATTTCAGCAAGGTATTTATTGATCGTAATGGCATCGGGTGTAGTGTGAAGCGTGGGATAAGCAGTAGTGCCTATCTTAATTTGTACTGTGGACAACAAACCGGAAGGGTAGCCTGCTTGTTGAAAAAGCTGATAAGATAAAGTAGCTAAAGTCGTCTTACCATTGGTACCGGTAATCCCGATTAGTTGGAGCTTTTGAGAAGGATTATCATAAAAATTGGCAGCAATATATGCCAATGCCAAATGGCTGTCATCTACCAATATATAAGTAACATCTGACATCATCTGAGCCGGTAACTGCTCACAAACAATACCAACAGCTCCTAGCGCAATGGCTTTATCAATATATAGATGACCATCGGTCACTAAACCTCTTTGTGCTACAAATAAGGTATCTTGTTCTACATTTCTTGAATCAAAAGTTATAGTAGAAATTTTTCGATCTACTTGACCGATTACTTCTTTTATAGAAACCTTATATAATATGTCTTTTAAATGATTCATTAACTCAGAATTAAAAAAACCGTTTTTCCTTTATTGATTTTAGATCCGGGACTTATTGATTGAGTTTTTACCGCCCCTGTACCTGAAAATTTTACGCGTAGTCCTAAATTTTCCAATAAACTCACGGCATCCATTCCTGCCAGTCCCTTTACATCCGGCATTGTTTGATAATTTTTTTGGACAATTTGATCGTACTTTTTATAGCGAGAATCCAATTTGGTAAATTGAGGATTATCTTTTACTACTTCTTCAATTACCGGTGTAGCGGCATATACCTTTTGTGCTATTTTTTTAAAAACAGGTGCCGCAACGATATTGCCGTAATAACCGTGTTTTCTAGGCTTATGAACCACTACAATGCACGAGTATTTTGGGTTTTCTACCGGAAAAAAACCGGCAAAGGATGCGATATAATACAAACTATCTGTCCAATACTTTGCCTCACAAGTACCCGTTTTACCGGCTAAAGAAAATTCATTGGAATAAATGTTGCTGGCAGTACCCCGTCTCACTGCATTTCTAAGCATTTCTTTTGCCTTATCAACTGTTTTTTGAGAACAGATTCTTTCATTAATCACTTCTGTATCAAAGTATTTGTTACTACCTCTATTACTGGGATATCGTATTTCTTTTACAAATTTGGGCTTAACCATTTTACCATTATTGGCAATCGCATTGTAAAAAGTCAATGTTTGTAGCGGTGTTAATTGTACGCCATAACCGTAAGACATCCAAGCCAATGATATACCACTCCATAACTTACTATCGGGATCAGGGATTACCGGTTTTCCTTCACCTTTTATTGGTAACCCCAGTGGTTGGTCTAAATTCATTCTTTTTAAACCTTTGATAAATTTTTTGGGATTGTTTTTATACGCATTGTAAATAAGCTTAGAAACGCCCACATTTGAAGATACTTCCAATGCGCGTGCAGCCGATATTTTACCATATCCTTTATGATTGGAATCTTTAATATAATGATTGTATAATTTCCATCTACCTTTCTCGGTATTTACAACTGTTCCCGTATCAATTACCTGATCTTCCAGTGCCACCACCAGGCTAATCAACTTAAAAGTAGAACCGGGTTCATGAGATTCATACACTGCATAATTACGATCTTCATAATAAGTTCCCTTAGCGGTTCTACCTAAATTGGCAATGGCTTTTACTTCACCCGTTTGCACCTCCATCAACACGACAGAACCGTGGTCTGCCTCAGATTTTTCCAATTGTTCCAATAGCGCTTGGTGTGCAATATCTTGCATATTAATATCGATGGTCGTAATGACATCTTTCCCATCTTCGGGTTCAATTTCATTATCATCGTTGATGGGTTTCCATTGTCCCTTGGCAATCTTTTGTTTCAAGCGTTGCCCGTTTTTACCTCTTAAATCCTTTGCAAAAGCCCCTTCAATACCCGGACGCCCTCTATAATCATCGTAGCCTATGGTTCTGGCAGCCACTTTACCCAGCGGATGTTCTCGACGTGTTTTTTGAATCGTGATAAAACCACCTCTATTGGCTCCCAATTTAAAAATAGGTAAATTTTTTATTTGTTGATATAAGGGGTAACTCAAATTTCTAGCGATAAACAAGTAGCGGTTATGATGTCGTCTGGCTTGGTTAATTTTTTTTCTATAATATTCCGGTGTAT
>CAYNFJ010000066.1:0-12085 GCA_964396505.1 uncultured Polaribacter sp.
ATTATAGATACAGATTCCAAACCATCAAAAAAATCCAAAATCACTAAAGCTATCGAATTCGTAAAGAGCGGATAATCCCTTCTAATTCAAACATAATATCCCGTTTCTTAACCACCGGTGCATAGGCAAATCCTTCTACGACGATGATGCGTTGCTGTTTTTCGTCAGCAACTACATAACTGACAAAGGGGCCTGCCTTATAATCTTTATAAACCTCCCATTTTCCTAAGACTTTATAGGCTTTTTTACCGGCCAAAGTCGTATCAAAAACATGAGGAGCATACGCCTTTTCGGTAATAAGGTACGAACCGTCAAGTGCGCCGGGAATATGTTTTTTTCCAATAGAATCTCGTATAGCGGAAATACTGTCTTTAATTTGCCCAAAAGGAACCTCTAAGGGTAATGTATAAGCAATCAAGTTCATACTACCATTGATTTTAGAATTGTAAACCTGAATATCTTTTCGATACCAGATAAAATCACCGGTATCGTCAATTTGCGTATAATCTATAGGGATTTTAAATGAAAAACCTTGTTTTTTAAAGGTTTTAATCAGCTTGTTATCGTGTACATGTTGTTGCAAATCTTTTTGTATTTGCTTTATATCTGCCTCTTTAAATGCTTGGATGATTTTATCTTTGTTATCCTTGATTAATTGTGCAATGGCACTTTTATCTGTTCCTTTGATTCGCATATAAATTTGCGGCTTGGCGTATAAATCATAATCGATTACCAATTCGTTTGTATCGGCTTGTTCGATGCTCAAAATGTTTCTGTTTTGTTTCAAAAACCCACTAAAACCTTGATGTGGAATGTGCGTAATGGTAAATTGAGGTTCCGGTTGCGGTAAACCCAATACATTGGATGCGATTACTTTTTTTAATTCAACGCCTATTTTTCCATCCCAATCCGATTGATTAATCACTACCATCAACTCATTGTAACGACCTATGGATGTGGGTAATAAGACTTTGCTATTCTTGTCATTACATGCGGATAAACCGGTTAATAACACTAAAAATAAAATAAATTTTTTCATCTGATTTGGTATTGAATTGTCGTGCTAAGGGATTATCGAAACTCAGGATTTGTTATAGATTCTCAGTTTCAGCCCAATATGTAATTTATTGCCCCAAATACCGTTCCATTCTTTGATTTGAGCAACAGAAACATTCGGATATTTTTGAGAGATACTCCACAAGGAATCTCCTTCTTTGACTATATAGGTGCTATATTCGCCTTTAGGAAGTGGTTTTTTGATATGTTTTTTGGGTGTATTCGCCACCTTAGACCGAGCTGTTTTGGGAAAACGCCTCGGGTAAATGGTCAAACGCTGTCCTATGCGTAAATTATTGTTTCGCAAATGATTCCATTGTTTTATTTTACGAACACTTACCCCGTATTTTTCGGCAATTCTACCTAAATAATCACCACTGCGCACCCGGTAACGTACTCGGTCATTCATTTCAAAATATTTAGGCAATGGTTTTTCTCTTTTGGCTTCCTCTGCCGCGACATATTGATAAATTTGTGATTCGTTTTGCACAAAAACACCTATGTATTCTCTCGGTAAAATCAAAGAGTACTTTTTCCCTTGAATATGTGGAATAATATCGAGTTTATAAGCCGGATTTAAAAACTCCAATAAAGATTCCTCTATTCCGGTTGTTTTTTGAATTTGTTCAAAACTTATCTGATGCGCCACTTGAACAGAATCTACTTGATAATGAAACAAATTAAAATCGGTAGCCGGTTGTATATGATGTTGGTCTGCGTATTCAAAAACATACAAAGTTGCATAAAAAATAGGGACATAACTCGCCGTTTCTCTCGGCAAATACGGACGAATATTCCAATAATTTTTATAACCGCCGGAACGTCGAATGGCTTTACTGACATTTCCCGGTCCGGAATTGTAGGCAGCTAGAGCCAGATCCCAATCAGAAAAAATGGTATATAAATCAGCTAAATAGTTACAGGCGGCTTCTGTTGCCAAAACAGGGTCCTGGCGTTCATCTACATAAGAACTTACCGTCAAACCGTATTGTTTACCCGTACCATACATAAACTGCCAAAGACCGCTGGCCCCCATTTTAGAACGGGCTTTGGGACGGAGTGCCGATTCTACAATAGCCAAATATTTTACTTCCAACGGAATATCGTATTTGTCCAATTTTTCTTCGAACATCGGAAAATAATATTGGGCTTTAGCCATTAGATGAGCAAAGGCTTTTTGCCGGGTTTTTAAATAGGCTTTTATCAAACGTTCCAATTCGGGATTGTAGGTTACATGAAATGGTGTTTTGGCATCAATTTCTTTCAGACGTTTTTTTAATGTATCGGTAGGTAAATCGGCTACAAGCAGGTTTTCAGCAGGAATATCCATCCGGATAGAAGATGTATCGTACAAATCTGATTTTTTAACAAATGCCATCCATAGAGAGTCTATCTTTGCCAAAGCCGGATCATCTTTTAAATCAAACACCTTAATGTCATTCATATGTCGTAACAGGATACTGTCATTTTGCAAATTGGATAGTATATCAGCCTCTGTGGAATCAGGGATGCTGTCCATCACACCGGTAATTACAAGCGTACTATTCGATTGTTGAGCCAGTGTATCAACAGGGATTTCACTGGCTTGTATGATTTTAATTTTGGAAGGTGTCTGTCCCCAAATATTATAAGTAATACCAATTAGCAAGCCTAAAATAAATATCCTTTTACTCATCCGTTTATCATTATTGTTACTGTAGAAACACATACCACAAGCTTATTATTGTTTCAAATAGGCTACAAAGATAAATTTTGATTTAAAATAAGCCGGATAAATGGGAATAATAATTGCTACTAAGAAATAAAAAGACTAGTCGTTAGGTGGATATTCTTCCAATATTTCCTGTACAAATTTTTGGATAAGCGCTTCCCTTTTTTCCGGTTTGGATGAATGGGATAAGGCGCCTTTTCCTACTCCTTGCCAGAGCAATTTTTTGGTATTCCTGTCAATGATATCTATCAATAGTGTTCCCTCGGTATATTTAGTGATTTGTTGTCGTTCGTAAGGCCCGTAATAGTACGGATTATAGGTTTTATAGACATCAATCTGTTTTTTTGCTTTGGTAAAAATACTGATTAACACATCCGGATTTTTAGATTTTGTCATTCCTTTGGCCAATAATTCAGTTTCAATACTTCTGAGAATACGTCGTTTATCCAAATCGGATATGGGAGCTTTGTCGATTCCTTTTTTGTAAAAAGCAAAGCTTTTATATTGCGAAAAATCAGTATGTGTATCATAGTCCGTTCGCACCTGAATACTACTGCAAGAGGCTAGTAATAGAAAGCCTATAAAAAGTGTAAAAAAGTTTTTAGTGTTCATAATAGCTGCTTTTAATAAGTTTATATTTCTTGTTCCAGCAAATCATCATCCACTGTATGAGGCAAGGTCACCATTAAATCTGGGTTTTGTGCCATCGCCCGTTTGATACTGAAGACAGCCCCTTTGTTACGTGCCCAACTCCTGCGGGACAATCCATTGTTTACATCCCAATACAGCATGGTTTCCAAACGTTTCTTTGCTTCTTTAGTACCATCAAGAACCATACCGAAACCCCCGTTTATCACTTCACCCCAGCCGACACCACCACCATTATGGATAGAAACCCAGGTAGCGCCTCGAAAGCTATCGCCTATTACATTTTGGATAGCCATATCGGCTGTAAATTGAGAACCATCATAAATATTAGAGGTTTCTCTATAGGGAGAATCGGTTCCGGAAACATCGTGATGATCACGCCCTAATACAATGGGAGCACTTATCGTTCCATTAGATACTGCCTTATTAAAAGCTTTGGCAATTTCAATGCGCCCCCAAGCATCGGCATATAGAATACGCGCTTGTGAGCCTACGACTAATTTATTTTGTTGTGCGCCTTTGATCCACTGAATATTATCTGCCATTTGTTGTTTAATTTCCGATGGAGAAACAATTGATAAGCGTTCTAACACCTCCGTTGCAATTCGATCGGTCTTTTGTAAATCTTCGGGATTTCCACTGGTACAAACCCAACGGAAAGGACCAAATCCAAAATCAAAACACAAGGGTCCCATAATATCTTCTACATAACTGGGATAGATAAATCCGGAGTTGTCTTTTTTAAGTATGTCGGCGCCGGCTCTACTCGCTTCCAAGAGAAAGGCATTTCCATAATCAAAAAAATAGGTTCCTTTATCCGTGTGTTTACGGATAGCTGCCGTTTGGCGACGCAGGGATTCTTGTACTTTTTCTTTAAATAAATCCGGATTTTGGGACATCATCGTATTGGCTTCTTCAAAACTCAAGCCAACCGGATAATAGCCACCCGCCCAAGGATTGTGCAAAGAGGTCTGATCACTACCCAAATCAATAAAAATATTTTCTTGATCCAGTTTTTCCCAAACATCTACAATGTTTCCATTGTAAGCCAAGGAAACGATTTCTTTTGCTTGTTGGGCTTTATGAATTCGCATCACCAGGGTATCTAAATCCGTAAAAACTTCATCTACCCAATTTTGAGAATGTCTGGTTTGTACTGCCTTGGGATTTACTTCTGCAATAACAGAAATAACACCGGCAATATTACCTGCTTTGGGTTGCGCTCCACTCATACCACCCAAACCCGATGATACAAATAGCGGTATGGCACCTTTCTCTTTATTAGGATGTAATCTTTTGGCGTTCAATATCGTAATAGTAGTTCCGTGAACAATCCCTTGAGGTCCTATATACATATAACTACCGGCTGTCATTTGTCCATATTGTGTCACACCCAAGGCGTTGAATCTTTCCCAATCATCTTGTTTGGAATAATTGGGGATCATCATACCATTGGTAATCACCACTCTGGGCGCCTCTTTATGCGAGGGGAATAAGCCCATAGGATGTCCGGAATACATCGCCAGTGTTTGCTCACAAGTCATTTCGGACAAATATTTCATAGTCAATAAGTATTGGGCCCAATTCTGAAATACGGCTCCATTACCACCATAGGTAATCAACTCGTGCGGGTGTTGGGCTACTTTGTAATCCAAATTATTTTGGATCATCAACATAATAGCTTTGGCTTGTTCACATTTTCCCGGATAGGCATCAATAGGACGAGCGTACATACTGTAATCCGGACGAAAGCGGTACATATAGATTCTGCCGTAGGTGTTGAGTTCATCGCTAAACTCTTTGATCAAAACAGGATGGTGTTTTTTGTCAAAATACCGCAACGCATTTTGGAGTGCCAATTTTTTTTCTGCCTTGGTCAATATATCTTTACGTCTAGGCGCATGGTTTATAGTAGGGTCAAAGGCTTTATACGGTGGTAATTCTGCAGGAATACCTTGGGCTATTTCTTCTTTAAAAGTCATACGAATTCTATTAAATAATAATGGGTAAAGTTATAAAATTAGGATGGAAAAGTAAGGTGAATTTTCAACGAAAAATTTTGTACCTTTACTACATCCAAAAATAATCACTTTGATAAGTATGAATGTTTAAAAAGGATTTATTATGAAAACAACAGATACAAATTGGTCACGGGATGAGTTTAAAGCTTATGTATTGCTCTATGCGGCAAATTGCGGTCATATTGAAGGAGCAGAAGAACGAGCCTATATTTTATCCAAAGTAGATAAAGAACTTTACAAAAAAATACACAAAGAATTTGATAAAGACAACGATTATCAAAGTATTCAAAAAATATTAGCCAATATTGAAAAATTCAATTATTCCCACGATGAACTACAAGATTTAACCAAAGAAATTATGGAATTATTCTTAGCTGATGATCGATTTGACAATATAGAACAAGAGGTTTTTATCTTGTTAAAAAGGATTTTATTGGAAAGATAAGCTGTGTTTCAACAATCCACACCGGGTTCAAATAATTGCTTACCGAACTTAACTTTTAAAGAACATAAAAGTGGTTAGTACATTCAAAAAAAACGCCCAAACAAAATGATGTTTGGGCGTTTTTTAAAATAAATCGGGAAATTATTTTTTATTCTTTACAAATTGCTTTTAAAGTGTCTTCAATATCGCCGGGCGTACTCATGATTCTCATAAAAGTTCTCATAGACAGTTCCGGCCAAAAGAGTGCAATACGGTATTTGCCGTGTAACATGGTGGCTTTATTACCTTGTAAAATTATTTCATAAGGCATAGCGGCAACATGGTCTTCACCGATTTTGGGAAGAAATACGCTTTCGCCATCTTCCTTGCTCTCTAATCCAACTCCAAAAACCGCCACTTTTTTGGTTTTGTAAACAATCTTATAGACCTGTACGGTTTGTCCTTTTTTAGCAGACAGGTTGGCTTCTATCACCTGTAATCCTTGTTCAAAAGAGCTAAACTCGTGCAACGTGACCGGATCGGTAAAATACGGCATCATAATCTTGTAATGGTATTTTTTAAGTTCCGAAGCACTGACTGCACCTCCAAAAGGAGTGAATTCATTCCCTACAGAAGATAAAGCCGTTTTTAAATCGGTAGCAAAGGAATCAAACACCGTTTTATAAGTGTTATAACTCCCTCTTAAATAGGCTCTCAAGATATATTCCGGATTGGTGTAAGACACGGTTGTTTTACCATTTTTTCTAACAAAACCAATTTTAAAAGCGGCTGCCAAAGCTCCTCTATCGGCCACTTTAACAACAGTGTTTTTTAAATCTGTTCTTGTAAAGACCAACACACTCAGGCTCGTCTTCCCTTCGGGATGATAGCCCCCAATAATCATAAAATTTTGGGTCTTTAATGCAGTAGCAACTTGGGCAGAAACTACCGGTATAGATGCTGTGGTTTCACCTACTTTGACATAAGGTGAGATCATTTGACTCTGAGCTTGTAATCCAAAAAAGATTATAAAAGCTAGCAAAACATTTTTCATAAAATATATATTTAGTTATTTGACCACAAAAATAACCAGGGTTACATTTGTTACTTATGATATTTATCATATTTAAAAAATGTTATTTAAATACCCAAGTCGACACCAGCCGGAAAGGGCATCATCTTGGGATAAAATAGGCAAAATTGAATCTTATTTACAATACGCTTAAATGGGATTTATCAATTATCGGAGTGTTTTTGCCAGCCGTATAAACTCAGCACGATATCCATCTGTATCCTTTGATTTTCCCTGTGTTGCTAAAGCAATGATTTGTTTATAATCAGTGCTTCCTTTAAATTTAGAATTTCTTAATTGCATTCCAAACATCGCTATAGATCCGGCAAACAAAAAATCAGGGCTAACTTGATTTATCTGCTTTACTTTATTAGGCACTTCTTTAATAATTGCTCTACTAACATTTTCTTTCGGATTTTTATACCTGAATTTTATAGTGGCTAATTGTTCTTTGTATTGGGACGTTTCGGACATTTGCGCATATTTTTGTTCAGGGATGTTCTTTAAAAATTTGGATGAAACACCCATAGGGATAATTTCGTACAAAGCGGTTACTTTATGCCCGCTCCCGATTTCTCCGGCATCTACTGTGTCATCCAAGAAATCTTCATCTTCTAACAACCTGTTTTCGTATCCTATTAGTCGATATGCTTGTACAAAAGCAGGGTTAAATTCTACTTGAATTTTAACATCTTTAGCGATTGTAAATAAAGTCCCACCAAATTCTTTTACCAAAATTCTTTGGGCTTCCTGCATCGTGTCAATGTATGCGTGATTCCCATTTCCTTTATCGGCTAGTGTTTCCAGTTTAGCATCTTTATAATTACCCATACCAAAACCTAAAACTGTTAAATATACACCCGATTTTCGTTTTTCTTCAATGAGTTGCTCCATTGCTTTATCACTGGATTCTCCTACATTAAAATCACCATCTGTAGCCAAGATCACCCGGTTATTTCCGTGTGCTTTAAATTGTTTTTCGGCTACTTTGTAAGCCAACTGAATCCCTGCTCCACCGGCAGTAGAACCTCCGGCTTGTAGGTTGTTCAAGGCATCTATGATTTTTTGTTTATGCGCACCCGAAGTAGGTGGTAATACCAATCCGGCTGCACCGGCATAAACAACAATTGCTATTTTATCCTGTTCTCGTAACTGATTTACCAATAATTTGAAAGATTTTTTCAGCAAGGGTAATTTATTAGGACTATCCATAGAACCGGATACATCAATTAAAAAAACCAAATTAGAAGGTGGTAAATGATCCTGAGGTATTTCTTTTCCTTGTAAACCTATTTTCATTAAATAATGTGCTTGATTCCAAGGACACACCCCTACCTCTGTATGGATGGCAAAAGGATTTTTACCGGTTGGTTGCGGATATTCATACTTAAAATAATTGATCATTTCTTCGATTTTTACCGCATCTTTCGGAATCTTTTGTCCGTTGTTTATCATCCTGCGTATATTGCTGTAGGAGGCATTATCTACATCGACCGAAAAAGTAGAGAAAGGATTGTTTTGAGGTCTTTTGAATGTGTTTTCAGTAATCCCTTTATAATGTTCCGATTGATTTTCAACCGAGACACAGGCACTTATTCCTCTTAAAACAACCCTGTTGGTAGGTTCCGACTGATTTTTATATTTTCTCTTAAAAATATTTCGCAATCTTCTTTTTCCTCCGGCTATTACGACAACTTCTTCAAGCACAGCATCATTTGATTCCATTTGAACATTCAAGACGTTTTCTTCTCCTACCCGTTTAGCAATTGTTTTCATCCCAATAAAGCTAAATAAAAGAATGTCTCCGGTTGTAGCTTCTATCGTATATTTACCGTCAAAATCTGTTAATGTACCCTTAGCTGTGTTTTTATTTAAAATGGTTACACCGGGTAGCGGTCCGGATTCATCCGATACAACTCCGGATATGGTTTTTTGGGCTAGCACAGCAAGGTGCAAGCTAAATACGATTGCAAATAATCCAATTGTTCTCATTGTAATTTGATTTAAAATTATTGGTAAAAGTAGCGTAAGGATGTATGCTGTAAAATAAAGAATGAGTGAACGAGTGGTTTGAGTGAGTACAGTGCACCGTATATGAAGTGAAAAAATATTTGTAACAAAACTTCACATTTAGACACATATCATATATATTTGCAACATAACTTATTACTCATTAAATTATGAAAAACTTATTTATGACACTAGCAAGTGTCTTATTAATCACTCAATTTACTATGGCACAACAAGTTGCTTTTGAAGAATACGATTTAGACAATGGGCTGCACGTAATTTTACACCAAGATAATTCGGCACCGGTAGTTACTACATCGGTTATGTACCACGTAGGCTCTAAAGATGAAGATCCGGAACGCACCGGATTTGCTCATTTTTTTGAGCATCTATTGTTTGAAGGAACCAAAAACATCAAACGTGGAGAATGGTTTAAAATTGTTACTTCTAATGGGGGTGTGAACAACGCGAACACCACTGAAGACAGAACTTATTATTACGAAGTTTTCCCTTCTAATAACTTAGCTTTAGGGCTTTGGATGGAATCGGACAGGATGCTACAACCGGTTATCAATCAAATAGGAGTGGATACACAAAACGAAGTAGTAAAAGAAGAAAAACGCCAACGTATCGACAATCAACCTTATGGAAATTTTATTGCACAAGTAAAAAAACATATGTTTGATGTGCATCCATACCGCTGGGCAACCATTGGTTCTATGGATCATTTGGACGCTGCAACATTAGAAGAATTTATTGCATTTAACAAGAAATTTTACATCCCTAACAATGCCGTTTTGGTCGTAGCCGGTGACTTTAAAAAAGGAGTGGCCAAAGATTTAATCAAACGCTATTTCGGTCCTATTCCTCGCGGATCTGCTATTAAAAGAAGTGTTTTTGTAGAAAAACCCATCACAGAAACCCGTAAAGCGACCTATCACGACCCAAATATCCAAATACCGGCTATCGTAACTGCTTATAGAACGCCTTCTATGAAAACACGGGATGCCTATGTGTTGGATATGATATCATCTGTGTTGAGTAGTGGAAAAAGCTCCCGATTGTACAAAAAATTAGTAGATGATAAAAAAATGGCATTACAAATCGGTGCTTTTAATATGAGCCAAGAAGATTATGGATTGTATTTAATCTTTGCATTACCCTTAGGGAATACCAGCTTAGATGACATCGTAAAAGAAATTGATGAAGAGGTCGTTAAGATGCAAACCGAACTGATTTCCGAAAAAGAATTACAAAAACTCAAAAACAAATTTGAAAATCAATTTGTCAATGCCAATTCCAGTGTACAAGGAATAGCCAACACCTTGGCAAGAGATTATTTGCTGTATGGTGACACCAATTTAATCAATACAGAAATAGATATCTACAACTCCATTACACGAGAAGAAATTCGGGATATTGCCAAAAAATACCTCAATAAAAATCAACGCCTTGAATTAAAATATTTACCCACTGATAAAACCGCTTCAAAATAATCCGATATGAAAACAAAACTTATATACATATTCCTGTTGTCCATCTTTGTAGCCGGATGTTCTACTACAAAAAAAGGGACACAATCCGCTGATCAAAATATGAAACAAGCTTTCGATAGAAACCTGCAACCCGGTCCCGGACCAGCACCTAAAATCAACTTGGGAAAACCCAAAACTTTCACTTTGGATAACGGCTTAAAAGTATTGGTTGTAGAAAATCACAAATTACCTCGAGTTTCTGCCACATTGACTCTTGACAATGAGCCGTTGTTAGAAGGAAATAAAGCCGGCGTGTCCCAATTACTAAGCTCTTTATTGGGCAGTGGTACAACGACAATGTCCAAAGATGATTTTAATGAAAAAATAGATTTTTTGGGTGCTCATGTTTATTATGGTAGCAAAAGCGCCCGTATGAGTTCGCTTTCCAAGTTTTTTCCCGAAGTATTCGGCTTAATGGCCGATGGCGCTTTGCATCCGGTATTTAAGCAAGAGGAATTCGAAAAAGAAACCGCTAGAACCATAGACGGGATAAAATCCGGGGAAAAAAGTGTGGGGAATATCGCTTCAAGAGTAGAAGGAGTCCTGGCTTATGGTCGTACCCATCCGTATGGTGAATTCACGACTGTAGAAAGTGTTAAAAAATTACAATTGGACGATGTAAAAAAATTGTACAACACGTATTTTAAACCCAATAAAGCTTATTTAGTAATTGTGGGAGATGTGGATTTTAACAAAACCAAAGCATTGGTGGAAAAATATTTCGGAACTTGGCAAAAAGGAAACTTGCCTGAGCATACTATGCCCGAAGTGAAAAATGTCGCACAGACTGAAATTGATTTTATCGACATGCCCAATGCCTCTCAAACACAAGTAGATGTATTGAATACCACACATTTAAAAATGAATGATCCGGATTATTTTGCCGTATTGGTTGCCAATCAAATTTTAGGAGGTGATTTTAATTCGTATTTGAATATGAACTTAAGAGAAGCCCACGGATTTACCTATGGTGCCCGTTCCGGATTGAGACCTGACAAATACATCTCAATGTTCAAAGCCGGTGCAAAAGTTAGAAATACCGTGGTAGATAGTACCGTTGTGGAGATGATGAAGGAAATTAATCGTATCAGAACCGAAAAGGTAACCGATGAAGTATTGAAAAATGTAAAAGCCGGATATGCCGGTAAATTTGTAATGGCTGTTGAAAAACCGGAGACCGTTGCCCGGTATGCATTGAATATTGAGAAAAATAACCTGCCGGAAGATTTTTATAAAACTTATTTAGAAAAAATCAATGCCGTTACCGCCGACGATGTTTTGAGAGTAGCTCAAAAATATTTTAATAAGGATCAAGC
Organism: uncultured Polaribacter sp.; assembly: GCA_964396505.1. Taxonomy (GTDB): domain Bacteria; phylum Bacteroidota; class Bacteroidia; order Flavobacteriales; family Flavobacteriaceae; genus DQTL01. The sequence continues at coordinate 11,794 of CAYNFJ010000066.1, forward strand.
CCGTATTGTCATTACTTCAAAAGGTGTAGATGTTATTCCGGGATTGGAAAAATTGGGTTATCCCATTCATTATTTTGATAAAAAAGGAAATCCTACCGAAAAACCCAAAATGCTAAAACCCATTCCTGAGAATGTGACGGCGCAATCTATTTTAGACCATTATTATAAAGCCGTAGGAGGTAAATCTAAACTGGAATCCATCAATAGCATTGCACAAACTTATGAAATGGAAATGCAAGGAATGGCATTGGAACAAGATATCAAAATGCAAAAACCCAATAAGTTCAGTATG
>CAYNFJ010000067.1:0-11987 GCA_964396505.1 uncultured Polaribacter sp.
GTGATGTATTTTCAAGTTCAGGATAGTATAAAAACAGCGCAACTCAAACAACAGTATTTACAAAGCTATACAAGCTTTAGTCAAACTTTGGCAGATTTTACAAAAAACAATAATCAAGCTTTGGTAAAAGATTTGGTGCTGGCTAATTTACGTCCACAACCCCAAGAACCCATCAAAAATCCGGCTGCGTATTTGCCCTATATTCAAAACCATTATTTTGATAGGATTGATTTTAATAACCCACACTTGATTTATTCTTCTATATTGATTGACAAGGTGATGGATTACGTATTTTATCTCACCGTGTCCAATGAAAAAGAAACCCAAAACAAACTCTATAAAAAAGCAGTTTCAGATGTGTTGCAACGAATTGATAATCAAGAAGTAAAGTCAGGTATTATTCAAGCTTTAATTCAATCTTTTGCCAAAGATGAAAATACGGTATTAACCGACTATCTTTTTGACGAATTTTACGACAAACTACCAGAAACCTATCGCAATAAAGTATATGAAAACGGGATTAAGCAAGAATTAAAAACTGCTGTGGGTAGAATGGCTCAAGACATTGTTTGGAAAGAAAATGACACAGAGAAGAGTCTGTTAAAAATGGAAGGCTACCGCTATTATGTATTGATTTTTTGGAGTGCTACGTGTCCTCACTGTCTTAAAGAGGTTCCTAAGGTACACGAATTTCTAAAAAACAAAAAAGATGTAAAAGTCATTGCCGTAGCTTTGGAAACAGAAAAAAGCAAAGATAAATGGCAATCGGAAAAATATTATTACCCGGAATTTTCACACGTATTGGCATTAAAAAAATGGGAAAATCCGTTGGTAAGAAGCTATAACATCAATGCGACACCCACCTATTTTATATTGGATGCTGATAAAAAAATTATCGCCAAACCTTATGAATTTTCCGATTTGGTCAATTTTTTTAAGGATAAAGAATAGCATCTCCCCGAGCTTATGCTAGCATTTTGATTATTTCTGTGTATTTTCGCCTATTATGAATAAAAAACAAGAAAGATACGATAAGGCATATATGCGAATGGCCAAAGAATGGGCTAAATTATCACATTGTAAAAGAAAAAAAGTAGGGGCTTTAATCGTAAAAGACCGGATGATTATTTCCGACGGTTATAATGGGACACCTACCGGATTTGATAACCATTGTGAAGACGATACGGGAAGCACTAAATGGCATGTATTGCACGCTGAGGCAAACGCCATTCTGAAAGTGGCAAGTTCTACCCAAACTTGCAAAGGGGCAACGCTGTATCTCACTATGTCGCCTTGTAAGGAGTGTAGCAAACTCATTCATCAATCCGGAATCCAACGGGTGGTGTTCTACGAATCTTATAAAGATACCTCCGGAATAGATTTTCTAAAAAAAGCAGGCGTAGAACTCACAGAATTATCGGATGTCTAATCAGCGTGCAAATACGGCATTATGGATTGGGGTCGCCTTGTCTATAGGAATATTAATAGGTAGTTTACTCGATTACCAAGAAAATGGTCTTGGCTTTCTGCCGGTCAATCAAAAAGAAAATAAAATTAGACGATTAATTAATTATATTCAATACGATTATGTAGATCCGGTGAATACAGATTCTCTATTGGACGATGCCATCAATCATTTATTGAAAAATTTAGATCCGCATTCGGTTTACATCACTAAAAATGATTTGCAAGATGTACGTAATACTATGAATGGCAGTTTTAAGGGTATTGGCATTCAGTTTCAACTCATTCGTGATTCGGTAATGGTATTACAGCTTATCAAGGATGGTCCCGCTGAGAAAGCAGGACTCTTAGCCGGTGACCGGCTGTTGACAGCCGATAAGGATACCCTATCGGGCAAATTCCTGGACAGCAATCAGGTCAAAGCCTTGTTAAAAGGCAATGATGAGGAAAATATACAGGTAAGTGTGTATAGAAAACAACAGGATAGTATATTAAAGTTTACCATTAAACGAGGCAATGTAAAACTCACAAGCATACCGGCTTATTATATGATAAATAACCAAATAGGATTTATTAAAATAGACCGGTTTGCACGCACTACCTATACAGAATTTAAAAAAGCTTTAGACGATTTGTTGCAACAAGGGATGCAGACTTTGGTATTGGATTTACGAGGGAACGGCGGCGGTTTTTTGGATACTGCCAATAAAATAGTTGATGAATTTTTACCGGATGGAAAACGCATCGTGTTTACTAAAAACAAGTCCGGAAAAATTACCAATTCTTATGCCACTGCTACCGGTGATTTCGAAACCGGTAAGTTGTACGTGTTGATCGATGAAGAATCGGCTTCTGCCTCTGAGATTGTAGCCGGAGCATTGCAAGACAACGACCGGGCTACTATCGTGGGGCGTCGCTCTTTTGGTAAAGGATTGGTACAGCAGGAAATGGACTTAGGTGATGGTTCAGCCGTTAGATTGACAACAGCTCGCTATTACACACCTACCGGACGTTCTATTCAAAAACCCTACGACCATCACGGGAATGTGGCCTATTTTAAGGATGCCTATCATCGGATAGAAAGTGGGGAATTACTCTACAAAGATAGTATGCCTATTAATGACAGTTTGAAATTTACGACCCCAAAAGGCAAGATTGTGTATGGCGGTGGTGGTATTATTCCCGATATATTTGTACCGGTAGATACTACGATGTATTTTTCCAGCTATCATTTGACAAAAATCAATGGGTTTGTATTTGATTATATAGATGCGCGACGCAAACAATATAGCGCGATGAATTGGACGCAGTTCAAGTCCGATTTCAATACCGATGAAATGCTACGGGCATACCAAAAAACAACACCGATCCCTTCTGGAATGAAACAAAGAACCCTGTTAAAAAATTATCTAAAAGCACTGGCAGCGCGCGAATTATTTGGGGATGGCGGTTTTTTTAAAATATTTGATAAAAATGATATCATGCTTCAAAAAGTAGTAGCTTTGGAAGCCGATACCATACCACAAATCCAAAGCCGATGAAAATATATTTTGCATCCGATCAACATTTTGGAGCGCCTTCTTTTCAAAAGAGTAAAGTGCGGGAACAAGTCTTTGTGCAATGGTTGGATAGCATAAAAAAAGACGCAACCGAACTATTTTTATTAGGCGATTTATTCGATTTTTGGTTTGAATATAAAAGCGTGGTTCCCAAAGGGTTTGTAAAGGTGTTGGCCAAGTTACAGGAGCTTGTGGAGCAGGGAATAAAAGTGCATTTTTTTGTAGGAAATCACGACCTTTGGATGCGGGATTATTTCCAGAAAGAATTGGGAATACAGGTATATCAGCAACCCGAAAAATTTGTGTTTAACCACAAAAAATTCTTAATAGGTCACGGCGATGGTTTAGGACCCGGTGATACCGGTTATAAATTTCTTAAAAAAATCTTTGTCAATCCGGTGTTACAATGGTTGTACCGCTGGTTGCATCCCGATATCGGCATGGCTATTGCCCGCTATCTCTCCCTGCAGAACAAATATATTTCCGGCGAAGCAGATGTCGCTTTTTTAGGAGCAGAGAAAGAGCTCTTGATACAGTATTGCCAAGTCGCTTATCAAAAAGAACACTACGATTTTTTTATATTTGGTCACCGGCATTTACCGATGGAAATACCCATAGGAACGCAGGCTCATTACATCAATACCGGCGATTGGATCAGCTATTATACCTATGCTGTTTTTGACGGTCAAGATGTGACCCTGGCTACATATCCCCATCCTAAAAAACAGAAAAACGAGTAGTACGTGTCCCAATATAGGATGCTTTGACTTTAAGTCACGGCGACGCTATTATAAAAAACAATCGTATAACAAACAGTAAATCAACACGTTATAAAATATATATAATGTTCATTTTTTTAGAAAATTTTTATATATATTTGTCCATCTTTTTGATGCTACTTGTTTATAAACCCAAAAAAATGAGAAAATCTTTAAAAAAATTGTATTTAACAGAACATAGTGTGACAAATAGAGCTTATTTATTTTCTGATGCACTTGTTTGCTGTTGTTTTACACAAACCAAAAATAATGAAACACAACTTTTTATTAATCAATACTTAAATATTATGAGAAAATTACCACAATTTTTAGTACTTATCACTTTTATTACCATCACTTCTTTTCTTTCATCTTGTTCTTCCGAAGATCCCGGCGATGCAACGATTGTAGGTGCTTGGCGATTAGGAGAATACACTTCAACTACTTTAACCAATTCTAATGGAGACGATATCAAATTGGTAAGTACCGGTCAAGGAGATAATTGTATTTACACATTCAATGAAAACCCCAATACAGTAGTTCAAACCGGAAAAATAAATATGGAAATCAAAACCTATTTCAATAATACTCTTTTTAATACTTCTACGCAAACAGTAGATTTTGATTCTATGGATTTAGATCCTGTCGCTTGGGAGATTAACGGTGATGAACTGGTTGCCGAAATGTCAGATGTTGCCGTAAGTGACCCTACTTTACAAGTAGTTTCTGATGATGTTGTTATAAATATTACAACTTTAACCGATACCACTTTAGTTTTAAAAGAAACAGGAAGTGTAGTAGTTCACAGTACTGTAACCAATAGCAATTCTACTACTACAATTGACGCTGAAATGCATTTTACCAGAGATTAATCGAATTGTTTTTTGACAAACCACCGATTAATTCCTGCTACTAAACTTCTATCATACAAGCTTTCGTAATAGAAGAGAATTATTAAGCTTACCAATGCGACCCCGTGATTTCAAATCACGGGGTCGCTATTATAAAACTTTTTTTAAGACAAAAACAAAAATAATTTGGGCTATTCACGGTTCATATTCATAGCCTATTCGATATATATGATGTATGTATAGGTTCATTGAAAAAAGCCAAATTCCCAAAAACTCCGGCAATTCAAACTCAAGGCACCAACACATCACCACGTAATGTACGATACCGTTTACGAGCCGGAACCAAATAAATACTTTCGGGATGGTCAAAGATTATTATTTTATAATATTCTTTTGCCTTTTCGGGATTATTCAGGTATGTATCATAGAGTTGGGCTACTTTATACAGTGCATCGTCTAGTAAGATATCATTGTCCTTTAGACTTAAAATACTCAGATAATCCTGTAGAGCCGGCTCATATTGGTGTATTTTTTCGTAGAGTTGTCCTTGTTTGTAATAGGCTTCATCCTCAATAGGGTGTCCTTTAAACTCTTGTAATAGCACTTGCAATGAGTCAATAGCGGCTTGGTTTTTATTTTGATATGCCAACAAATCGGCGACAGCATATTTTTTAAGAGCTGTCGGGATAGAATCTTGCGCGGTGTTATCATCAATCAGCAAACTCAGATCGATGGCATCGTTTGAAATAAGATTGGCTGTCCCTTTTTTCAGTACTTTTAATTGGATATTTGCCCAATCAAAATCACCCCTAAAATAGGAGGTTTGGGCTACTTTAAACCGTGCCAATTGTGCCAAGGCATGACTTTTTAAATCCAATTGTACTTGTGAATAATTAATCAATGCCCTATTGTAATCACCGGTATATACCAATACGTCTCCCAGTTGAATTTTAATTTCTCCTTTTTGAAATTTATTCAAATGATTTTGTAAGGCTTCTTGCAATATTTTTATCGCTTTCTGCGGTTGATTGCTTGTAAAGGTCAGAAAATGAGCATAAGAGACTTGGATACGAGTAGTCAGAGCCGTTTTACCATAAGTTTCGAAGGCTTTTTGATAAGCCAAATCTACTTTTTGAGCATCTTTTTCGGTTTTTTTTTGAGCTTCCAACAAGTAATATGTGGCGTAAATTTTCTTTTCCAAATCAGTAGTATGTGCAATACAATATTCAAAAGCTTTCTGAGCCGTTTCATAATCGTACTTGTCAAAAGCGGCTGCTCCTACATCAATTATTCCGGATAAATCGGTTTGTTCCCGTTGAAACACCGCTTTTTCTTGTATAAAAGCTTTACTGTAATCTTCTTGTTGTAAGTATAACCAAGACAGCAACTTATTCCATTCTGATTTAGGATTTTCTTGCAGGCGTTTGATCAATAATTTTCGAAACAGGCGGTTGTTTTCACCGTCGGCATCGTCTGTGAGGTATTTTCCTATAAATCGTTGGATATTGGGCAATGAACCTCCTTGTTTGGTCGCCATATCCAGATAGGTGTCAAACATTTGGCTGATTTCACCTTTTTCACCGTAAATAGCGGCTAACTGATAATTGTAATTGGCATTGGGCAGAGCCTGAATCATCCATTGATAACTTTGCAAAGCGTAATCCAACAAGTGATTATCCCGAAAACTCTTGGCTATTTGGTAGCCGCTACCGGGATGTTCTTTGAGTATTTGAAGCGCTTTTTCATAATAAGGAGTCGCTTGTTCTTCTTGATGTTGCAAGGCATAGTTATAACCCAATTCTACCCACAAATAGCCTTGATTTTTTTGTCTTTTCAGCCGTTTGTGAATTAGTTTGGCGACGGTATCATAAGATTCTAATGCTTGATAGCTCTTTAACAGATGTTGAAAATAATAGGTGTTATGTGGATTTTCTCGATACAATTGCCCATACAGATGTGCTGCTTTATCAAAATCACCTTTTCTAAAATAGTCATTGGCAAGTTTCTGATCTTGCGCATAGGTTTGGGTGCTTATCCCGAATAAGACGATATAAAATAGGTATCTAAGCATGCACACAAACCTACGGAATTTTTTGTGGTTTCAAAAAATCATTTTAATTAAACTAACATTTTTTTATTCACGTATTATGCTACCCATATATTTTAACAGAAAATTGATAAAAAAGCATTGCAAATCATCTGTAACTAACCGGTGAAAATAGTATCTTTGTAAGCCAAACAAAGATTTTATGAAAATCATTTCGTACAATGTGAATGGCATCCGTGCCGCCTTAAAAAAGGGTTTTATAGATTGGTTAAAAGCGGCCAATCCGGATGTATTGTGTCTGCAAGAGACCAAAGCCCATAAAGAGCAATTGGATTTAAGTATATTTGAAGCCGCGGGATATCCTTATAACTATTGGTTTTCTGCCCAAAAAAAAGGCTATAGCAGTGTCGCTATTTTATCCAAAATAAAACCCAATTATGTCGCCTATGGAACCGGTATAGAAAGTATGGATTTTGAAGGACGAAATTTGCGATTGGATTTTGATCACTTTTCGGTAATGAGTTTGTATTTACCTTCCGGAACCAGTGAGGCGCGTTTGGCTTTTAAATTGAATTATATGGATGAATTTTTAAATTATGTAAATGATTTAAAACAAAATCATCCGAATCTCGTTATATGTGGTGATTACAATATCTGTCATAAGCCTATTGATATCCATGATCCGGTTCGATTAAAAAATGTTTCCGGGTTTTTACCGGTAGAAAGAGATTGGTTGACCAAGTTTTTGGACAGTGGTTTTATCGATAGCTTCCGGGTTTTTAATCACGAACCGAATCAATACAGTTGGTGGAGTTATAGAGGCAGAGCCAGAGAACGTAACAAAGGATGGCGATTGGATTACAATATGGTATCCAAACCCTTGGAAAAACATATTAAACGAGCCGCTATTTTATCTGATGCCGTACATTCTGATCACTGTCCGGTATTATTAGAATTAGATGTTTAAATGAAATTAAAATAGATAAGAGTATGAAAACCAATGATTTGAAAAAGAGAATTTACGCCCTTTTAGATCGAGTGGATAGTCAGGAAACTTTAAAACGCTACTATCAATATCTCAAAGAAAGTACTTCCAAAGAAAAGATGAACAAACTATGGGAACAATTTAATTCGGTATATACCTACAAAACCGTTCCCGAAGAAGGCACCCAAGAGGCTCCTGATTATATTACTCAAGTAGAAAAAGGTTTAAAGTAGATAAGTTACTTTATTGATTTATAATATGTTAAATCGTAAATATATAAAAATATCCCTTCTCATTATTATGGTGAGTGGCATGCTGTCTTCTTGTGTTTCTAAAAAAATCTATGAAGATTTGGAGCATAAATACAATCGTCTGTTGCATTCCAACTCCGAATTGGTGGATTCTAACGAGACATTAGTGGCGCAGCGTAATCAGTTGCAATCGGATGTTAAGAATTTAGAAGGCACTTTACAGCATTTAAACGATCGCAAAGAAAGTTTGGAGCAAGAATATACCGCTGCCAAGGCTAGGTTGGATAAATTAATTGCTTCTTATGACGCATTGGAATCGCAAAGCGCTTCAGAACTGTCACAAAAAGCCCATACCATTCAGGATTTATTATCCCAATTAGAAGATAAAGAGGCGGCACTAGCTCAAGAAAGTACACGTTTACAAGAATTGCAAGCTACCTTGGATGCACGTGCTAAAACAATTGATGAATTGGAAGCATTAATCGCTGCCAAAGAAGCTAAAATGACGGCATTACGCCAGGCGGTAAGTAATGCCTTATCGGCATTTGAAGGCAAGGGATTGACCGTTACCCAAAAAAATGGAAAAGTATATGTTTCTATGGAAAACAAACTTTTGTTCAATTCCGGAAGTTGGGCAGTGGGACAGCAAGGAAAGCATGCTGTCAAGCAATTAGCGGGTGTATTGAATCAAAATCCGGATATTGAAGTGTTGATAGAGGGGCATACCGACAATGTGCCATATCACGGGACAACCCTGCAAGACAATTGGGATTTGTCTGTAAAACGCGCTACGGCGATTGTTAGAATTTTAGAGAATAAAGGTGTGAATCCGGTTCAGATTACCGCTGCCGGTCGTAGTAAATACATTCCCGTAGCGGATAATGCTACTCCGGAAGGCCGTGCTAAAAACCGGCGAATTGAAATTATTTTGTCACCTAATTTGACAAAAATCAATGAATTATTGGGTGAATAATCTTATTCTTTCAGAATGAATAATTTGTTTTTTAGATGATTCACTTCTTTTTGCAATGTTTCTACCTTTTGTAAGAGGTTGAAAATAACATCAATTCCTTCGGTGTTGACACCCAATTCTTTATGTAATCGAATCATCTTTTCCAAATCGGCTAATCTGTCTTTGTGAATGTAATGGGTCTCTTCAATATATTTCATCTCAATAAGTCCCACATGGTGTAATTTTTCAATAAATGACATGTCAATTTCATAGCTTGAACAGAGTTTATTGATCAATATAAGTTTTGAATTGTCCATGATTATTGTAGTTTTTGAAGTTCTTGAAATAATTCTTTTTCTTTAGCCGATAAATGAGTCGGGATAGCTACTTGATAGCTAATGATTAAATCGCCGTGTTGCCCGGATTTTTTATAAACCGGAAAGCCCTTGCCTTTTAATTTTACTTTGGTTCCGTTTTGAGTACCCGCTTTTATTTTGAGTTTGGCTTTACCGTCAAAGGTAGCGATGGTAATACTTCCTCCTAATACAGCCGTGTATAGGTCAATGGACACAGTTTTATATAAATTACTTCCTTCTCTTTTAAACGACGTGTTGTTTGTAATGTTGAAGCGTATGTATAAGTCACCGTTGGGGCCACCATTGATACCGGGACCTCCTTTTCCTTTTATTTTGATAATTTGACCATTTTCCACACCGGCTGGAATGGTTAGCCGTATTTTTTTACCGTTTACAGTTAATACTTGTTTGTGAGTATTAAACACATCGGTAAGTTGTAACACCAGCTCGGCATTGTAATCTTGTCCTTTAAATTTGACAGTACTTCTACCTCCCGATGTACGTTGTCCGCCGAACATAGCTTCAAAATAATCCGAAAAATCACTTTCTGAAAAACCTTGTCCGGATTGCCGGTGTTGTGACTGACTGTATTGGCGTTGCTGTTGTTTTGCTTTCTCAAATTCCTCGGCATGTTTCCAATCTTTGCCGTATTGATCGTACTTTTTACGATTTTCGGGATTGCTCAGCACTTCGTTGGCTTCATTGATCTCTTTAAACTTTTTTTCAGCCTCTTTGTCATTTGGATTCAAGTCCGGATGGTATTTCCGGGCTAATTTTCTATATGCTTTTTTTATTTCCTTTTCGGTAGCTTTTTTATCAATCCCTAAAATTTTATAATAATCTATAAATTTCATATGCTTTATTTAATGGTTATTTTGACGTTAAATCAAGGATAACGAAGTTACGAAAAAAATGAAAACATCCGGTTAATTGTTAAAGGAATGGTATAATAATTTAACAATTTTTAAAGGTTTTGATTTTTTATTTCTTTTCGTTTTTTTTCTTTTGAATAGATCCAAGCTCCTAAAGCCAAAAAACCATAAATAGCTATTATAGCTAGCATTTGAGTGGCTTTATGTGTAAACTCGTAATATAGGATCAACAAACCTCCTACAGCCAGTCCTATTATTGCCAGCAAGGTAAGTAGGGAAGATGAATTTGTTTTAGATTTTATTTTATAATTGGCAATTGCCATCAATAAAGAGACCAATAAAAAGGTAATACTTCCAAATTCAAGAATCAATTCCAATCCACCTAAAAGAATTAAAATACCGGCCATTCCGGCCATAGAGATAATTGCATTTTTAGGGATATTGTTCTTTTTGACCGCAAGCCATTTAGGAAAATACCCGTCTGAAGCCACTACCGCCATTTGTCTGGAAGAACCAAACACCGTACCGCTAATAGCGCTGCTACTGGCTAGAATAGCCCCTAGTATCACAAGATTGGCGCCCAATTTTCCTAAAACTTGTTGGGCTCCGGCAGCGAGTGCATATTCTTTGTCTTTAATAATATTTTCTATTGGAATGGCAAACAAAGCGCCGATGGCGATAACCACATAAATAAGGATCGCCAAGGCAATGGCCGTATAAATGGCTCTGGGGATATTTTTTTCAGGATTTTTCATCTCATCTACCGCATTAATCACCAGTTGAAATCCCTCATACGCTACAAAAGTTAATGAGGCGACAATTAGAATCGTAAAGGCACTGGATTTTTCGACGTCTATTTTCATGGTATCCATAAAATGCTCAAAACTTCCATTTCCATGTTTGATTAATACAACAGAGATGACGCTTAAAACAATTAATTTGGTATAAACCATCAGGTCTTCTATTTTTCCCATACCGTTGACACTCCAAACATTGATTAAGGTAAAGAGTCCGATAATCCCGATTGCCACAGTTTTTCGAATCCAAATATTGTCAGCAAAATCTGTACTGCTAATAGCATACGATGAGAAAGTATAAGCATAAAGCGCCAAGGTGCTGATGTAACCAAAAATAACAAACCAACCAATTACCGATGCAGAGAAAGGGGATTTGGGATAGGTTTTTTTATAGAATGAATAAGTGGCTCCTTCATCGCGGTAATACAACCCTAGTTTTACATACGAATAAGCCGCCAGTGTAGCTATCAGCCCACCGATAATAATGGCAATAGGCGTAAGGGTTCCGATGAGCGCCACCGACACCCCCAAGATGGTGAAAATACCGCCACCCACCATACCTCCTAAGGCAATGGCAACTAATTCTGCCAATCCCAAATCTTTATTTCGACTTCTGTGAATACTATTTTTCATTTTTTTGGTCTAGAGTTGTGATTTCTGCTCCGATATAAACCAATTTAGTCCCTTCTTCAATAGTAATATCATTCTTTTCTTTAGGAATTAAATGTAATGTGCCTTTTACATCCTTTATAAACAGAGGAATTGTTTTGGGATTTGTTTTAATTTTTTCTAGCAAGTTCAGGTACTGTTCTTTTGATTGAATGGCTATTTCTTGAATAACCGGATAATCCCGGACTACCTCACTGATATTGATAAAATCATCGGTATAAGAGAATAGGTTGTTTTTGGATATATGAGAGGAATTATGCATTTCATCTACATTGATTAAGCGGACGGCACCGTGTTCCCCAAAATTCTTTTTCAGTTTGGATAGTGCATATTCATTGATCATATTACTACCGGTCAAGGCCATTAAATAGCCCACATCATTTAATTCAACATTTTCCAATAAATCATCGGCATAAATATCACATT
>CAYNFJ010000068.1:0-11689 GCA_964396505.1 uncultured Polaribacter sp.
AAAGAACTGTTAACTAGTTTAATTCAATAATTTTTATTGTACTTTCGCAACCTAATTTTTAAAATTTATAATAGATGAAAAAAATATTAATGCTTTCACTTATCATTGTTAGTTTTATGTCTTGTACCAAACAAACAAAAGATTATGTGACACTATCCGGTACTATCAGTGGATTATCCCCTGAAGATAGCTTGATGAAAGTTCGTAGTAGAGACTTTACCAAAATAATTAAAATAGATGCCGACGGGAATTTCAAAGACACTTTAAAGGTACCAAAAGCCAATTCTTATACAATTTTAGCCGGTAAGAAAACTAGATTTGGTCTATTTCTAAGAAATGGATATGATATGCATATCACAGCTGATTCAAAGGATATTTTAAAAAATATTTCCTTTTCGGGAAATGGTTCGGAAACAAATAGCTACCTAATTTATAGAATCAATAAGGTACTCGCCTTTAATAAATCTATTCCTGAGTTGATGAAATTGGATAGTGTGGGTTTTTATAACAAAAAGAATAGTTTTGAAAAGGAAATCAAAGATAAATTGGCTAGTTTTTCAGCTATTGACACTATGGTATTAAACCAAGAAGAAAAAGGATTAGATGGTTTTTTAAAAAGAATTGAATCTCGTTATACCAATGAACACAGAATGATGATTGCTTTAGCCAAAGGAAAACCTTCACCAAAATTTAAAGATCTTGAAAATTACAAAGGAGGTACAACTTCTCTAGATGATTTTAAAGGAAAATATGTCTATGTTGATGTTTGGGCAACTTGGTGTCGTCCTTGTTTAGGACAAATTCCTGATTTGAAAGCTTTGGAAAAAGAATATCACAATAAAAATATCGCATTTGTCAGCATATCAGTTGATAAGCCTGAAAAACATGAAGCTTGGGTTAATATGATTAAATCCAAAGGTATGGAAGGAACTCAATTATTCTCCGGAAAGGATAATAGTTTTCAGATAGCTTATGGAATCAATAGTATCCCACGCTTTATCTTTATCGGTAAAAACGGGGAAATATTAAATGCCAATGCACCCAGACCTTCACAAAAAGAAGATGTAAAAGCAATGTTTGCCGAAAACGGTTTAAAATAGTAAACACACAATATTATATTCATAAACAAAAGGCTGTTTGATTTTTTTCAAACAGCCTTTTGTTATTATAAACTTCTATTGTTTCCCATTTGTATTAATAATGCCGGTATTTTTTGGTCAATTCAAATACGTGATCCAATATCTTTTCTTCTATCGTATCAAAACTAACGGATCTGCGAGCCATAACTACTTTGGCTACTTCTTTTACTTTTTTCATTTGATATGTAGTGAATCCGGCAGCACCACCCCAACTAAAAGAAGGGATGAAATTTCTGGGAAATCCATCTCCAAAAATATTGGCTGAAACCCCCACTACCGTACCGGTATTGAACATCGTATTGATACCACATTTAGAATGATCGCCCATCATTAAACCACAAAATTGCAATCCTGTTTTGGCAAATCCTTCTGTTTCATAACTCCACAGCCGTACTTCGGCGTAATTGTTTTTCAAATTAGAATTATTGGTATCAGCACCTAGATTACACCATTCTCCTATCACTGAATTCCCTAAAAATCCATCATGCCCTTTGTTGGAATATCCAAATAGCACTACATTATTCAATTCGCCACCTACTTTACTATAAGGTCCAATGGTGGTAGCTCCATAGATTTTGGCGCCCATTTTTACAACTCCATATTCACAAAGAGCAAATCCACCTCGAATCAATGCCCCTTCCATAATCAAACTATTTGTTCCTATATAAATGGGCCCTTTTTCTGCATTCAATGAACAATGATTTACTTCAGCTCCGGATTCTATAAATATGTTATCCGGATTCTTTGCTTGTACATTTTTTGGAATGGGTGCTGATTTTCTTCCATTAGTAAGTAGTTTGAAATCAGCCTTTAAAGCCTGTTCATTTAAACGAAAAATATCCCAAGTATTTTTAATTTGCAGTAAATCATCCGGATATTGAATGGCTTCATAGTCTTTGGGATGTACTTCGTCTTGCCGTTCTGAGGTGTGTACACAAATGATTTCATCTTGGTAATAAATAGCCTGATTATCCCGTAGTTTTCGGGTCATTGCAACCAATTTTTCTGTGGGTAAATACGATGCATTGATCAATATTTCATCGGATGCTTTTAGCATTGGAAATTTTTCCTGTAAATAGGTTTTTGTCAAGGTGCTTGTTTTAACACCCAACATTTTTTCCCATTTTTCTCGAATAGTTAAAATACCGATTCTGATATCGGCAACAGGTCGTGTATAGGTAAAAGGAAGTAAGTTATTTCGTGAAGTACCGTCAAAAAGAATATAGTTCATCATTTTGGATTAAATTTATACTGCATTTCAAAAATACAATTTCTTTTACGGATTATCCCCAAATGATATGATTTTTATAATTTCAAACACCTTTGATTCTGTTATGGGTGTGAGTGATCCAATAGCAAGCACCTCTAACAAAAACTAATTATCGAGTATATCACAACTCGGTGAAACCGGGGCGCTAAGCCACGGCATCACGTATGAGTTGTAATTATAAAATTTTAATTAAACACCACCGAATTAGGAATAATTCCGGTTGGTAAAGATTGAATTTGTGTGTTGTTTGCCAAATAAAAGACTTTGAGCGTCCCTTCACTGGCAAAATTTCCGGCATCCATTGCAAACAAAAGTCCGTTTCTAGCAGACATTCCATAATAAAAGCCGCCTAAACCGTTTACAGCGGTGCTTGGCAAAGTATCTGTTCCGTTCCATTTATAGACATTTGCATTGAGATAATACAATAGATTTTCACCATCATAACTTAAAAAATCAGGATGTTCTTCAGTGGCAAAATCCCAGGTTTGTGCTACGCTTAAAGAACCGGCATCTATTTTGGCAATTTGTCCGGCAGATTCGGGTAATGTCCAGGACCAAGAAGGAATTCCGGCAGAAAGCACATATAGATTTCCGGCTACGACTTGCAATGAATTAGGGACATAAGCCACCTCTATTTGGGTTTGAACCGTGTTGCCGCTTGTTTCAATAACGGCAATTTTATTGTTAAAATTCCATCCGCCTTTTAAGGCTACAAAGAGTTTATCACCTACGATTGCCATTTTTTCAGGCCCCTCTCCTACCGGAATATTTTGCGTTATTTCATTGGTGGCTAAATCAATGACAGCAATATAATCGTCCGTTGCATCAAAAGGACTTCCCCAATTGGAAACATAGCCTTTTCCATTATATGTCACCATATATCTCGGATTGTTAAGACCTGTTTCAATGCTTCCAATTTTCTCCATTGTATAACGATTTGTAATGACAATTTTATGAGAATTATTGACCACTATATAGGCTTTATCTTCGTACATTTCCATTGATTGCACGACATTCCCTAAGACTTCATTATTGGTATTCTGATAGACATTTTGTGCTACGTTATTAAAATTTTTATCAATATAGGTTATACTGCCGTTTCCATTTCCGAATGGTCCTTCATTTATGACGAAAAATCCATTTTCATAAGCGCCTTGAGGTTCGGTATAGAGTATGTTTTCAGTAGTACAAGACTGTAAAAAAAGGATACTAATAAGCGTTAAAAGTGTAAGTGATAATCTTTTCATGGTATTAAAATTTAAATTGAATGTTAAGTGTATAATTTCTATTGGGCATAGGTCTGTTGGCAACAATCTGATAATTTTTGTTAAATAAATTATGAATTGCCAAACTTGCCTTTAGTTTTTTATGGTTAAAATGCCTGGATATTTCCATGTCTGATAACCAATAATCCGAAACAAATAAGGTATTACTGGTGGTGGTAAATACTTTTCCGTTATAGGATAAATCATAAGAAAAATTCCATTTTCGATAGTTGTCTTCTAAAGATAATTCTCCCAGATGATTGGGGATGTAAGGTAATTGCTTATTTAAACTCTTGTCTTTGGAAACTGTATAGGAATAGTGAAATTGACTTTGTAAATAATGGTTTTTCAACTGATTTTTTATAGTAAAGCTATACTCTAATCCGTATATAGTAACCTCTTGAATATTAAATGGTCTCCACACATACGAACTAATGGGTTTCCATTGGATTAAATCGGAGGCAAGTGTGTTGAAAACAGTGAATTTTATGTCCATATACTGCCATTTCCATCGGTTAGTCAACTCCAAGTTAAGCGCTTTCTCGGGTTGCAAATCTTCATTGCCACCGGGTTGCCAAAACAAATCATTAAAAGTAGGACTCCGAAAATTTTTAGAAAAATTGAATCCGGTATGCCAGTGCGTATTCCATTGTTTTGTGCCGGAAAAAGAGAATAAGAACGGAATTTGGTATTGTTGCGACCATTCTTTACGAAAAGTGGCCGTATAACAAAACGAATCATCTAACTGATGTGTCCAACCGGAAAAAACAGCCAGATTATTTTGCCTCTGTACATTGATATTGGTGCCACCGCCTTGTAGTATTTGGTAATTGATTCCGGAAACTATATTTATTTTGGGATACAATCTATAATCGGCGGTATAATTAGCTATCCATTGCTCGCTGTGATTATCTGAATAATGATCCGGATAATCTTTATCGAAATAATAGATATAACGTTCTTTCAAGTAGGCTGTTTTTAAAACTCCATTAAAACCCGTATGCTTATAAACCCATTTCAACAAATGATTGTCCGTACGATAAACCAGATTGGCATTGTTGGTTGAGGTAAGCGTCCCTGAGGTGTCTCTATTGGAATCTACGATTCGGTTTTGATAGCTGATTTGGTTGTTTTCAGATACATTATATGCAATTCCCGCACGGAATTGATAGTTGGTTAATGCCCCGTTTTTATTGAACTTGCTTGTTCCCAAATACGGATAATCATTCTGAGATTCAATACGATTTAGTCCTAATTGTAAAGCAAATTTACGTGTACTGTGTTGTGCCAATGCCGACACTAAATATGTTTTATAACTCCCTATACTTCCATTAATTAACCCTGTTGTTTTAGCGTGAAAATTAAATATATTTTCTAAATTAATAGCACCTCCAATAGCTCCACTACCCAGTAATACACTACCGCCTCCTTTACGAATCTGTACAGAATGGTATAGAAACGGATTAATGAGGTTAAAATCGGTTTGTCCATTTAAGGAAGAGTTGATGGAAATACCATTCCAGTAAACAGCTGTATGGGAAGCTCCGGTACCTCTCATAGCTATAGAAGCTACCATAGCGTTTCCTTGTTGTTTGATATAAATATTGGCTGTTTTTTTAAGTAAATCAGCGAAGTTTTTTACTCCTGATTGTAAGATGCTGTCCGGGATCGTTTGTATGGAATAACCGATCTGATCTTTTGGAGAAAAACGGCTGTAAACCTTTACTTCTGCAATAGAGGTAATACTATCTTGTTGTGCATAGAGCCCAAAAGAAAAGAATATAAATAATATGTTTACTAATACCTGTCTCATCAATCGTTTTTCCTCCGAAAACGTATTTAATTTCTATTGATTTGGCAGGTCTCCTGGCTTGCGTCTTACTGATTACCTTCCCATTTAATAAAACAGTGGTGTAAGATATCAGCAAGCATTCGTTATAACGAATACAGCTTACAGTTGCGGGGACAGCTTTGGTATTGCACCAAATTCCCTTTTCATCCACATAAGGTGGAACCAAACCGGTGGCAAAGTTACGGTAAATATTTTTTTATAAAACTAAAAAGATTGGATACTTATAAACAAATGTTAATTAAGATTGGGGTCCTCAGGGGCATTTGCCCAAAGGCGGTATGTTCCTCCCATCTCTATTAATTTTTCTTTCCAGCCCTTAGCATCATTGATACTGAAAATATTAGGATAGGTGTTTTTAGTCATCAGCCAAGTTTTTTGTTTGATTTCTTGTTCCAATTGTTCAATAGACCAACCGGAATACCCGAGAAAGAAACGTATTTCATTGTTTTTGATCATACCTTGCTCGAGATACATTTTAACCGCTTCATAGTTACCGCCCCAGAAGATTCCATCGGATACTTCAATGCTATCGGGTATTAAATGTGGTAAAGTATGGATAAAATATAAGTTGTCTTGCTCAACAGGACCGCCAATATAGACTCTAAAATCATTGTCAATTTCAAAGACTAATTCATTAAGTGTATATGGTGATGGTTTATTCAATATAAAACCAATGGTTCCTTCTTGATTGTGTTCAGTTAATAAAATAATAGCCCTATTGAATGACTTATCAGTCAAAACAGCAGGTTCTGCAATGAGAATATTTCCTTTTTGTATTTCTTTTGTAATCATTTTAAAGGTAAAAAGGGTTTAATTACTGCTGACAAAAATAATACCATTTTGATAAATAGAAGCTTTTTTTATAAAAAAACTCTGCAATACTATATTGCAGAGTTTTAAATTTTAATAAATCGAAACTGACTAGTTTACAGCAGCATCAAATTTAGATCCGGCTTTAAAACGTACTACGTTTTTAGCTTTTATTTTGATTTCTTGACCCGTTTGTGGGTTACGTCCTGTTCTTGCTTTTCTTTTAGAAATTGACCAAGTTCCCCATCCTACTAAAGCAACTTTTCCACCTTTTTTCAAAGCTTTAGTCACATTGTCAGTTAAAGATTCTAAAGCCGCTTTTGCAGCAGCTTTTGAAATACCTGCATCTGCAGCCATTGCATCGATTAATTCTGATTTGTTCATAATATTTGTTTTTAATTAATTGTTTAATCATCGCAAAGATAGAGAATACAAGGGCTTGCGCAAATTTTTACATTAAAAACAGCTAAAATTGTTAATAAAATCTATAATTTGTTAATAACCTACCTGAAAAATGCTTCATTCTCGATAAAATAAGGGCTAAAACACTTAATAATTATTTTTCTTCTACCATTTGGGCGGTATCTGATAGCTTAAAACCATTTAAAAAACTTACAATATCCATTCTTCGTTTACCGGATAATTGAACTTCTTCCAGATAAATATATCCGTCTGTACAAGCCACTTTCATCGTTTTTTTAGTGCTGACAATATCTCCAATCTTATGCTTGGGTGCTATGCACTCTTTACGTGCTTTGTAAATTTTAATTGGAAATACATCCGAATCAATTTGTAAATAGGTCCAAGCTACCGGATAAGGACTTAATCCGCGTATTTTATTATAGATTGTTGTCACAGATTGTTTCCAATCAATTCGACAAGTATCCTTGTATATTTTAGGTGCCAAACTAGGGGCTTTATCCGGTTGTTTTTGGGTTTTATACGATTCGGTAGCAATTAATTCTATTGTACGAACAACGAGCCGGCTTCCTATATCCATCAATTTATCATGCAGTGTTCCGGCAGTTTCATCGGGTGTTATGGCTATTTTATCTTGTAAAAGAATGGCACCTGTATCAATTTTATCATCTATAAAAAATGTAGTGACACCGGTTTCTGTTTCACCATTGATAATTGCCCAATTAATAGGGGCTGCTCCCCGGTAAGCCGGTAATAAGGAAGCATGTAAATTGATGGTACCGTATTGGGGCATGTTCCACACCGATTCAGGCAACATCCTAAAAGCTACAATTATCTGTAAATCTGCTTTATAAGAAGCTAATTGATGAAGAAAATCAGGATGCTTTAAATTTTTAGGTTGTAAAACCGGAATGGCGTGTTCTATGGCATATTTTTTTACACTGGAGGCTTTTAGTTTTTTTCCTCTTCCTGCTGGTTTATCTACTGCAGTAACTACCGCTACAATTTGGAAATTACGCTGTACTAAAGTATCCAAAACCCCTACGGCAAAATCAGGAGTTCCCATAAAAATGATGCGTATCTTTTCAGGATTCATATATTCTATATTTATTGTGCGAAGTTAGTATAATTCGATGGCTATCCAAAAGTAATTGTAAACAGCTTACAACTTGTTTGTCATCAATTTTAGTACGATGTACAATGCTGGTGGAACTCAATTCCTTTTCTCCGGATAAGAGTTGTAAAATGGCTGCACATACTTCTTCCATCGTTATTTTACCGATTTGTTTTTTTTTTAAACATACATCACATATACCACAATCCTCCTGCCTTGTCTCACCAAAATAATCGGCAATTTGTTTATTTCTACAACGTGTTTGGGTCTGGACATATCGCAACATACTGCGGTATTTATCGGTCTTGATTTTCTTTTGTTGCGTGATATCTTTGGCTATCACATTAATAGTGTATTCATCTTCTCTGGGTTTTAAGAAACGTAATTCCGTAGTATTTTTATGATGGTAATATTGAATAATTCCATCACGATGGCAATCTGTAAGTGATTTTTCAATAAAGGTGACGGGCTTATTTAATTTTTTAGCTAAATTATACGAATTGATTACGCTAATAGTATCAAATACACCATCGTAGGTTCTCAGAATTAATTTTAAAACCTTTTCATGCGTTGGATTTCGCCGGTAGTAATCAAAAAGTTGTTCATTGGAACAAGAAAACACCAAACGTTGCACACTACCGGAATGGTATTTTAACTTGATAATCTCTTCTCTTTCCAAGAGTTCTAATCCTTTGTATGTCTTTACAATAGGAAGTTTATATTGTTCACAAAATAAGGACAAGTTAAATTCAAAATTTTCTTGTGGAATACTACCATAGGTTATGTGGAAATACTGATTGATATGGGCGTATAATTTCTTGATAAAGGCAATATCCGGTAATGAAGCTTCAAAATAACTCGTGGCTTGTATCAGGTCTGCCGGTTCTTCAATAATCACCGATTGTGCCATTTTTCCATCTCTGCCGGCTCTACCGGATTCTTGCACATAATTTTCAAGACTATTGGGTAAGCTTATATGTATTACCATTCGAACATTTGCCTTATCTATTCCCATTCCAAAAGCATTGGTAGCAATCATTACCGGTGTTTTCCCTGCTGACCATTGCTTAAAGGCTTTTTCTTTTTCTTCAATACTTAAGCCGGCGTGATAGTAGGAAGTTTTAAGACCTTTTCTATTGAGAAAATCACTGACTTGCTTACTGTTTTTTCTACTTCCTGTGTAAACAATAACCGATTCGTCTGTATCCTGCAATAACCGGTATAAAGCACCTAATTTATCAGCGGTTTCAATCACACCCAATTGAATGTTATCTCGTATCAAGGACTTTTTATATATTTTAGGTTGGTTTAATTCTAAATATTTTTCAATATCGTCCAATACTTTCCGGGTAGCGGTAGCCGTGAGTGCAATTACCGGTATGTTCGGAAATAATTCTTTAAGAATTTTCAATTTTAAATAAACCGGCCTAAAATCGTGTCCCCATTCTGAGATACAATGCGCTTCATCAATTGCAATAAGACGTATAGGCAATTGTTTGAGCTTTTCTTGAATAAATTCACTGTGTAAACGTTCCGGCGAAAGGTATAAAAAACGATAAGCTCCATACTGTAAATTATCAAAAATACGTACCAAATCATCCTTATAATAGTAGCCGGTAAGCGCCAAGGCTTTGAGGCCTTTTTGCTCTAAATTTTTTACCTGATCTTTCATCAAGGCTACTAAGGGAGAAATAACCAAACCTATCCCTTTATCGTGCATTAATGTCGGTATTTGAAAGCATAAAGACTTTCCATAACCTGTTGGTAATAACGCTATTACATCATTCTCTTGAATAATCTCTTTAATGATGGCATCTTGAGGTTTTCTAAATGTATCAAATCCCCAATATTGTTGCAGTATAGCTACTGCCTCTTTCATTTAAAAGTGTGTATTACATCCAGAATATAAGCCGTTCTTTTTTCGACATTTCCTTTGGGAACTTCTACAACAGAATAACCCAAAGAATTATAGGCACGCAATAGATGATTATGAATGGCTAAGGATTGTTCAAAGGTTTCATAACGTTCATTATCGGTTGTATAGATATCTTCCCAAGGCGGCATTAAAAACACAAAATCATACCGATTTTTTTTACTGTTGACCACAAACCGTTCGGGGTAATCCATACCGATGTAGTTCATATAAGCGTGAACATCGGGTATTCCCCGGTCAAAGAATACCAATTCGCTATCTAATTCAGAGGCTTTGTGAAATTGTTCTTCTCTCCCTTTTAATAATAAATCGCTAAAGAGTAAGGGTTCTGTTAAAAATAATTGTTCGGTTCCTTTTTCTCTTGCTTCTAGTATAATATCTCTGGATATTTCGTGCAAACAAGTATATCCTTCTTTTTCCAAGGCAGTGATAATTGTAGATTTACCGGTACCGGGCGCACCGGTCAAAACTATTTTTTTTTGATTTGTATTCATCATATTAGATATAGTTACGCAAGCCAAATATGGCACTTCCCACGCGAATCATGGTACTACCTTCCTCAATAGCAATTGGGTAATCACCACTCATTCCCATCGAGAGAATTTCAGCTTTAAAATTTTCGCTTAGCGATTTTGTAGCTAAAGTATCAAAAAAAAGCTTTAATTGACGAAATTCTTGTCTAATCTGCTCTTGATCGTCTGTAAAACTAGCCATTCCCATCAAACCTTTAATAGCTATATTTTTAAGTTGATTTACTTCTTCTGATTGCAGTAATTGGGTTATTTCATCAAATGACAAACCAAATTTGGTTTCCTCTTTAGCTATTTTGACTTGTAATAAACAGGGAATTACTCTCTGGTGTTTTATAGCTTGTTTATTGATTTCTTTTAAAGATTTCAAACTATCAACCCCGTGGATTAAATGCACATAATGTGCCATATACTTAATCTTGTTCCGTTGCAAATGCCCAATCATATGCCAACGAATATCTTTAGGTAATTCGTCGAATTTTCCGGTCATTTCTTGAATCTTATTTTCACCAAAATCTCTTTGTCCGGCTTGATAGGCTTCCAGAATATCACGGATGGGTTTGGTTTTGGAAACGGCCACCAAAGTGACCGTTTCCGGTAATTTATTCAGAATTTTATGTAGGTTTTTTGTAATCAAAATACTTAATCTATTTTATGTATGACCAATCCGGAGCGTAATTTGGGTTCAAACCAAGTCACCTTAGGCGGCATAATATTATTGGTGTCGGCTATGTGCATTAACTGTTGCATACTGACGGGAAATAAGGCAAATGCAACTGCCATTTCACCGGAATCTACCCGGTTTTTCAGCTCTTCTAGTCCTCGAATTCCTCCTACAAATTCAATACGTGTATCGGTTCTCAAATCTTTGATATTCAAGATAGGTTCCAATACAAATTTAGACAATACACTGACATCTAAACTATTAATAGGATCAGAATCATCATAAGTGTTTTCTTTAGCGCTTAGACCATACCATTTCCCATCTACATACATAGAAAAATCGTGTAATTTGGCCGGCTTTACGACTTGTTTGGATATTTCATTTACTTCAAAATTTTCTTTTACTTTGGCTAAAAATTCATCGGCTGACAATCCATTCAAATCTTTTACAACACGGTTATAATCAATTATTTGCAATTGATCATCCGGAAAGTGAACTGCCATAAAATAATTATAGGCTTCATCTCCCGTATGATTTGGATTAGCAGCACTGCGCTCTGCTCCTATTCCAGCGGCTGCAGCTGTTCTATGATGCCCGTCTGCCACGTAGGTGTAAGGTACCTTATTGGAGAATAAGGATTCCAGTTTTTTATTAGTTTCCTGATCTTTCACGACCCAAAAATGATGTCCAAA
>CAYNFJ010000069.1:0-11369 GCA_964396505.1 uncultured Polaribacter sp.
TAGATACCTTGCTATTGAGAAAAATTAAAATACAAACGTATTTATTGGCCTTGAGCTGGGGTATTTAGAATAATCGTATTTTAATCGGACACTAATACATATAATATTTGTATCTTCGTCAGTCAATTTTAATGTAATATGTCAGATAATTTTTCAATCATTCCTTTCCGGAAATTAGTTAAAATCACACTCAACCAGTTGAACAAAGGACAGTTTATGGGTATTCCCCAAGACTTGTTTTTTAAGCCGGATATATCCGATAATTTTCGTTTCAAACAATACAATCACGTATTGGAAAGCCCTATCGGTGTAGCGGCAGGTCCACATACCCAATTAGCACAAAATATTATAGCGGCTTGGTTGACCGGTGCGCGTTTTATCGAATTAAAAACCGTTCAAACATTGGACGAACTGGAAGTTTCCAAACCTTGTATTGATATGCAAGATGAGGGCTACAATTGTGAATGGTCACAAGAACTCAAGATTCACCAATCCTTTAATCAGTATCTCGAGGCCTGGATTCTTATACATATTATCAAAGATAAATTAGCGTTTGAAGGAGATGATATCGGGACAATCTTTAATATGAGTGTCGGGTACGATTACGCCGGTATTCAAAATGAGAATGTACAGTGGTTTTTTGATAAGATGAAGGATGCTTCGGTTGAACTAAAAGCAAAAATTGAGGAAATAAAAGATTTATATCCGCGTGTTTCAAAACTCAATATTCCCGCACAACTTTCTGATAACATCACACTTTCTACGATGCACGGATGTCCTCCGGAAGAGATAGAACAGATTGGAGAATATCTGATAACGCAGCGAAAACTTCATACAGCCATTAAGCTTAATCCAACTTTATTGGGAAAAAAAGAGTTACAAAATATCATAACCCATTCCGGTTTTGATACCACTGTCCCCGATATTGCTTTTGAACATGATTTAAAGTACGAAGATGCGGTGCCTATGCTCCGGCGTTTACGCAAAAAAGCTGAAAAAGAAAAGGTGTTTTTCGGTCTGAAACTGACCAATACATTGGAAAGTATAAACCATAAAAATGTATTTCCTGAAAATGAAAAAATGATGTATGCCAGCGGTCGTGTTTTACATCCGATTTCAGTGAATATCGCTCGCAAATTACAAAATGAATTTAATGGAGAACTGCCTATTTCGTTTTCCGGTGGTGCCAGTGCATTGAATATTGATAAAATTATTGCTTCTGGTTTATTTCCCGTTACAGTCTGTTCAGATATATTAAAACCCGGAGGTTATGGTAAGTTACAACAGTATATCGAAAATATAACTAAGCATTATCAAGAAATTTCTTTGGATAGAAATCCGGCTAATAATACGCGTTTTTTAGAAAAACTCAATCAATATGCCGATGCAGTCTTGACAGATAAAAAGTACAAAAAAACGGCTTTTAAAGACAAGAGTATCAAAACGACTAGACCGTTGGGTAGTTTTGACTGTGTACATGCCCCTTGTGTAGATACGTGCCCTACCAATCAAGGTATTCCGGATTATATGTATCATACGGCGCAAGGTGATTTTGACAAAGCTTTTGAGGTCATTCGTGCGACCAATGCTTTTCCGGCAGTAACCGGAGCGGTATGTGATCATATCTGTCAAACTAAATGTACTCGAATTAATTACGATTCCAGCTTATTGATTCGTGAAATCAAGCGATTTGTTACGGATAATGCCTCCAATACACAAGAAACCCTACCGGTGTCTCAAACAGATACAATTCTTAAAGCAGCAGTTATCGGTGCCGGACCGGGTGGCTTGTCGGCAGCACGTTTTTTACGCGAAGCCGGTTTTGAAGTTGTTGTATATGAAAAAAATGCCCGTCCGGGTGGTATGGTACAGCAGGCCATACCGGCATTTAGAATCACCGATGAAACCGTATGGGATGATGTGAAACGTATCGAAGCCCTCGGGGTGAAAATAGCATATAATACGAAAGTAGATTCAACACTTTTTGAACAAATTCAAAAGGAAAATGAGTATATTATCATTGCAGCCGGAGCCCAAAAAGCCAAAGATGCCCGTTTGAAAGGCGATGATCTGGCAGGAGTTTATAACCCCTTGGAGTTTTTGTATCTAGCCAAAGAAAATCCGGAGTTGTATATTGGTCAAGATATCGTCATACTAGGTGGTGGTAATACCGCTATGGATGCTGCCCGAACCGCCAAACGATTAGTAGGCAAAAATGGCTGTGTACGCATTGTATATCGTAGAACTATTAAACAGATGCCTGCCGACCAAGAAGAAATTGAAGCGGTACAAAAAGAAGGAATCGAAATTATAGAATTAGTATCACCGACAAAGGTTGAAGCCAAGGATGGGAAAGTCTATCAATTGCAATGTGTAAAGATGAAGTTGGGTGCAAAAGATGCCAAAGGCAGACCCAGACCTGAAGTCATCTCCGGTTCTGAATTTACCATTACGGCCGATGCTGTCATTCCGGCATTTGGTCAAGATGTCATCTTTGATTTTACAGATACGAAACTATTACAAACACAGCCTGGGAGTTACGAAACACAACAGCCCGGTGTCTATGTGATTGGTGATGCACTTAGAGGCGGCGCCAGTATTATTGAAGCGGTAGGAGATGGACGTAAAACCGCCGAGCTGATTATCCAAAAATCCAAATTAGAAATACCCAATCGTAAAAGTCCATACAATAAGGATATCACCACGCGTGCAATTAAAATTAAAAAGACAAAAATTCACGAATCCAAAGCCGATTACCACGCCCAAGATGCCAATACCAATAATTTCAATTTGATATCGGTAACTTTGACAAAAGAACAAGCTATGGAAGAGGCTTCCCGTTGTTTATTGTGTGATGAAATCTGTGATGTATGTACCAGTGTTTGCCCTAACTTGGCTTTGTATCCGTATCAAGTAAATCCGGTTCGTTATGAGTTGAATAAACTCGTGGCATCCAATGGAACTGTAAACAAGGTAGCAGATGAAGTCTATGAAGTAACCCAAGCCCATCAAATTGTACATCTCGAAGATTGGTGTAATGAATGTGGTAATTGTAATACGTTCTGTCCGTCAGCCGGCGCTCCTTATAAGGAAAAACCCCACTTACTGTTTAATTATAATGCCTACCAAGCAGCTACGGTTCCCAGCTATTATTACGATGATAAAACACCGGATACCCTCTATTTTAGAGATGGTACATCAGCACAAAAATTACAACAAACTCATTTGGGATATCGGTATGAATCCGATGATTTTTCACTTTTGTTAAATACGGATACTTTTGATATTGATAGCTATAAAGTGATCAATCCCAATATAGAAATACGTTTACAACGCGCTGCCGAAATGAGAATGATTTTGGAAGCAGCCCAACAAATTTAGAACAATAATTTTTTAAACATAGCAATATATGAAGAATAGAGAATTGGTGCTAGAAAACACCATACAACGATGCAAAGAAAGAGGAATCATACTTCCTACTTATAAACAAATGAGAAATCCGGAACTGATTCCTGATAAAATTAAAGAGGAATTAAAGCAAATAGGTTTATGGGATATGAATTCCTTAAACTTGTTTCGTCTAACTTGGAAAAATGAACCCACTAAATTCGGTGGCGGATTTGGAAAAGTAAACTATCTGGAACTCCCTACTGAATTAACCGGTGTTAAAGCAAAAATAATCGTTTTAGTAGGAAAATTTTTCCCGACAGGGGCACATAAAGTAGGTGCTACCTTTGGACCTTTGGTAGAAAAATTAATAGACGGTCGTTTTGACCCTACTACCCAAAAAGCCTTATGGCCCTCTACCGGAAATTACTGTCGTGGTGGGGCATATGATTCTTACTTATTAGGTTGTGAATCCATTGCCGTACTACCCGAAGGAATGTCCGAAGAACGCTTTGAATGGTTGCGTAAGGTAGGAACCGAAATTTTTGCAACACCCGGAACCGAAAGCAATGTAAAGGAAATATACGACAAAGTAAAACAATTAAAAGCCGAACGTGGCGATGCCATTGTCAATATGAATCAATTTGAAGAAATTGGAAATCCCTTGTGGCATTACGCCGTAACCGGTCCGGCTATGGAAGAGGTATTTCAATCCATCAAAACCGATACAAGCCGTTTTTCAGGTGTATTTCTAACGCAAGGATCTGCCGGAACCCTTGGCTCTACCGATTATTTAAGAGAACTGCATCCGTCCTTTAAAGTCTGTGCCGGAGAAGCCTTGCAATGTCCTACCTTGTTGTACAACGGTTATGGTGAACATCGTATTGAAGGTATCGGTGACAAACACGTACCGTGGATTCACAATATCAAAAATATGGATATGGTTGCAGGAATAGATGATAACGCCAATATCGGTATTATGCGTTTATTCAATGAGCCTGCCGGTAAAGAATTTTTGGTTAAAGAAATGGGTGTGAATCAAGAATTGGTTGATCAATTGGAATTGATGGGAATCTCTTCTATTGCCAATATGATGGGAGCTATTAAAATGGCAAAATACTACGAAATGACAGCAGATGATGTATTATTCACCGTAGCAACCGATTCTATGGAAATGTATCAATCCCGATTAAAAGAAGAACGCGAAAAACACGGAGCATTTACCAATAGAGATGCTGCCGTAAGTTTTGAAGCCGATTTAATGGGTATCAATATAGATTATATGATCGAGATGAACTACTACGAGAAAAAACGTATGCATAATTTGAAGTATTTCACTTGGATTGAGCAACAAGGAAAAACCGTAGAAGAACTCAACGCACAATGGTATGATGATAATTATTGGAAAAATCACTATGCCAAAGCCGATGAATGGGATGAAAAAATTAATGAATTCAATGAAAGAACCGGCGTGTTAAAACGTTATTTGTAAGATTTGAGATTTGAGATTCAAGATTTGAGATTCAAGATTTAAGATTTGAGATTTAATAAGGTAATAGTTAATAAATTAATACATGACAATACATTCTAAATACAAATATCAATGTGTTGATTGTGGAGCGATATATCCGGCGGGTGAAGTCACCTATCTTTGCCCGTCTTGTAGCGCTGCCAATACTGACGATACTCCGCCTAAAGGGGTGCTGAAAGTATTATACAATTACGATGAATTAATTGAAAAACAAAAGGACTTTAACAGTCTGCGTCAAAACGGTTTCCTAGATTTACTTCCATTGAAAAATTTGGATAGTTTACCGAATTTACGCGTAGGAAAAACTCCTTTGTATTTGCAAAAGATGTTGCATAAGAAGTCTTTGCCTTTTCAGATTTTTCTCAAAGATGACTCTCAGAATCCTACTTATTCGTTTAAAGACCGTGCCTCCAATTTAGTTTCGGCCTATGCCAAAGAAAACGGGATAGAAACCATTGTAGCCGCCTCTACAGGTAATGCCGGTTCTTCCCTTGCCGGTATTTGCGCTGCCCAAGGTCAAAAAGCCATTATACTGGTTCCTGAAGCGGCACCCAAAGCAAAACTCACCCAAATCGTGATGTATGGCGCCACTATTGTTCCGGTACAAGGCACCTACGATGATGCCTTTGATTTGAGTATCCAAGCCACAGAAGAATTTGGTTGGTACAATCGGAATACGGCTTTTAATCCCCTAACTATTGAAGGCAAGAAAACGGTTTCTTTTGAATTATACGAACAGTTAGATTATCAAATTCCCGACCGAATCTTTGTTCCGGTAGGCGATGGGGTGATTATATCCGGTGTGTACAAGGGTTTTGAAGATTTATTACAACTGGGTATCATCAAAACGATGCCTTGTATCGTAGCGGTTCAATCCGAAGGAAGTAATAATTTAATTGCCAATATCCAATCGGATATTTTTACAGTCAAACCCAGTCATACCCTTGCCGATTCTATTTCGGTAGATATACCGCGCAATTATTATATGGCGGTAGATTTTCTCAAAAAATACAAAGGAGAAACCTTACAAGTATCCGATGCGGCCATCATAGAAGCTTCTACAGTTTTATCTAAACATACGGGCTTATTTGCCGAACCGGCTGCAGCTACCGCCTATGCCGGAATATTGCATTATTTCAAAAATAACAAAATACAACCGGATTCTAAAAATGTGGTATTACTCACCGGCAGTGGCCTTAAAGATTTGAATGCTGTACAAAGCAAAATTCAGATTCCCAAAGCCATTACGCCTACTTTAGATCATTTAAAAAACATGGTTCTATGATACGATTTACATTAAACGGAAAAGAAAAAACTTACACCGGAGATACCGAAAGATCTTTGTTAGATTACTTGCGAAAAGATGAACAGATTACTTCGGTGAAAGACGGTTGTTCCGGCGAAGGAACTTGTGGTGCGTGTACCCTTGAAATTGATGGAAAAGCCCGTCAGTCTTGTGTAACCAAAATGCGGCGTTTAGACGGAGCAAACATCCTTACCCTGGAAGGCACCGATGCGTATTTAAAAGATACCATTGCCAAGGCGTATGTCAATAAAGGTGCTGTGCAATGTGGATTTTGTACACCGGGTTTGTTATCCCGTACCAAAGTCCTGATTGATACCAATGATAACCCCACTTTGGAGGAAGTGCAAAAAGCTATTCGTCCTCATATTTGTCGCTGTACAGGGTATAAAAAAATTGAAGATGCGGTTTTGTATGCCGCAGAAACGGTACGTGAACACAAAACATTGGAAATAACCAAAACTTCCGGAAAAATAGGAGTACCGCATCCCAAATATCAAGCTTACGAAACGGCTGTTGGGGCTCGTGATTTTGTAGATGATATGTCCTTTGACGGTATGTTGTATGCTGCGTTGAAATTCAGTGAATATCCCAAGGCAAAAATCCTGAGTATCCAAACTGAAAAAGCAGAAGCATTGGAAGGGGTTCATCGTGTTTTTACTGCCAAAGATATTCCCGGAATCCAAAAAATAGGACTCATTTTACAAGATTGGTCACTAATGATAGGAGAAGGTAAAGTAACACACTATATTGGAGATGTACTTGCCGGTGTTGTAGCTGATAGTGAGGAGATTGCCCGTGAGGCTATACGTCTTATTCAGGTAAAATATGAGGTGTTACAACCGGTCACCAATGTATTCTCGGCTATAGACGGCGCACGTGTGCATCCGGAGCGCCCCAATAATTTTAATACCAGCCAATTTGTAGTGGGTGAGGTAGATAAAGCTTTTAATGAGGCAACATATATAGCCAAAGGAAATTTTGAGACGCAGCGTATCGAACATGGATTTTTGGAAAAAGAAGCCGCCATTGCCCGTCCGGATGGAGAAGGCGGTTTAGAGCTTTTCAGCCAAAGTCAAGGGATTTATGAAGACCGCCGTCAGGTGGCGATGATACTGGGAGTTCCGGAAGAAAAAGTACGGGTTACTTTAGTGCCCAACGGAGGTGGTTTTGGTGGAAAAGAAGATTTAAGTGTGCAAGGCCACGTATCGCTCTATGCTTTCTTATTACAAAAACCGGTCAAAATCAGTTTGACCCGACAAGAATCCATCCGTTTGCATCCCAAACGCCATCCGGTATTTATGGCTATGGAATTGGCAGCTGATGCAAACGGCAAATTGATAGGTTTACGTTTGCACGCCGTAGGAGATACCGGTGCCTATGCATCTGTAGGAGATAAGGTACTGGAACGTGTTGCAGGACACGCAGCAGGAGGGTATTTTATACCCAATGTTGCCATAGAGGCCAAGACCGTTTACACCAATAATATACCTTGTGGAGCTATGCGTGGATTTGGTGCCAACCAAGTCACTTTTGCTTTGGAAGTATTGGTCGATGAAATATGTAAAAAAGGAAGTTTTGATCGTTGGCAATTCCGTTACGACAATGCGCTGGTGGATGGCTTGCGGACTTCTACCGGACAAATAGTTCACGGTGTGGGTGTACGAGCCTGCTTAGAGGCTGTCAAAGAAGATTTTGAAAAAGCTACCTATGCCGGATTGGCTTGTGGTATTAAAAATTCGGGTGTAGGTAATGGTATGATTGATGAATCTAAAGTGAAGATCCACATCGCATCTGAAAATAAAATAATACTATCTCACGGCTGGACAGAAATGGGGCAAGGCGTACACAATATGGCTTTGCAAAGTTTGTGTGAAGAAACCGGTTTAAATCCCGATATGATAGAAGTAATTGTAGATACAGAAGATCAAATCAAAACAGGAATGACCACTTCCTCACGTGCTACGGCATTGGTGGGATTGGCGGTTATCAACGCGTCTAAAGCCTTGGTACAAGATTTAGAACACAAATCCTTGTCTGAACTTGTAGGCAAAACCTATCAAGGGGAATATGTTTGCGATTGGACAGATAAACCCGGCACGAAAGAAGATCCGGTTATCCATTATTCATACGGCTATGCTGCACAAGTTTGTATCTTAGATGATGCCGGTAATGTCGCCAAAATGGTGGCAGCACACGATGCCGGAAAAATTATGAATCCGATGTTGTTTGAAGGACAAATTCAAGGAGGAGTACATATGGGATTGGGGTATGCCCTAACCGAAGATTTACCGATGGAAAGTGGTTATTTAATCAGTGACCGTTTTAGCAGTTTGGGTATATTGCGTGCTAATGAAACTCCTGAAATTATAGTAAAAGGGGTAGAAGTAGCCGATGCGGTAGGACCTTATGGAGCTAAGGGAATAGGAGAAATAGGTCTGGTGCCCACAGCAGGAGCAGTCGCCAATGCCCTTTGTCAATTTGACGGTAAAACACGCTATAAACTACCCTTGCGAAGGAAATAAACTTAAAATGAAGATTTGAGATTTAAGATTTGAGATTTAAGATTTGAGATTAATTATATAAAATACACCGATGTCTATATTATTAAAAAACACCACTTATATCGATTGGAACACGCTATCCTTTACCCATACCGATATTTTAGTAGAAGAAGGATTACACGGAAAACTTACGTTGATAGATGATTCAAAATCTATTCAAGCCGATACAATCATTGATTGTAAAGGACAGTTTGTAACCAAATCCTTTGCCGTAGGGCACCATCACGCTTATTCCGCTCTTTCCCGAGGAATGCCGGCACCTGCAAAATCACCGGAAAATTTCTATGAAGTCTTGCAATATATCTGGTGGAATCTCGATAAAAAATTGGATAAAGAGATGGTAGAGGCTAGTGCTTTGGCTACTGCCGTGGCCAGTGCCAAAGCCGGAAGTACCTTTGTGATAGACCATCATGCATCGCCTAATTTTATAGAAGGCTCTTTGGAAATTATGGCAAAAGCCTTTGAAAAAGTGGGGGTAAGTCACCTGCTTTGCTATGAAATAACCGATAGAGACGGTTTGGATAAAGCGCAAGCAGGCTTAGACGAAACCGAAAATTATATGAAAAATCATCAGGCTTTGGTCGGATTGCACGCTTCTTTTACCGTAGGAGATGATACGATGAAAAAATCAGTAGATTTAATGGAAAAATACGATTCGGGTATTCATATTCACGTGGCAGAAGACGGCTATGACCAAGATCACAGTCTGGAACATTATGGTAAACGCGTGGTGAATCGTTTACAAGATTTTGGTGTATTGGATTCATCCAAAACCATCTTAGGACATTGTTTGCATTTGGATTCCGCCGAAAAAGAACTGATCAATCATTCGAAAGCCTATATTGTTCAAAACACGGAGAGCAATCTCAATAACAATGTGGGGTATTTCAATGCCGAAGCTTTGGGTAACCGGATTATCTTAGGAACAGACGGGATGTATAGTGATATGCTCAGAAGTGCTCAAGCCGCTTTTTTTGTCGGGCAAGGTTTTGATACCATTACATATCCTTCTTCTTATGAACGTTTTAGAAATGTACATCGCTACTTGGCTCAAAACGCTTTTACGGGCGATGGAGCAAACAATCTGGTCGTCTTAGATTACGATACACCTACTGAAATGAATGCGAATAATTTTTTAGGTCATTTTATCTTCGGATTAAGAGCATCGCACGTAAAACACGTACTATCCAATGGCGAATTGATTGTAAAAAACGGCTTGCTACAAAAAGTGGATGAAACCGAAATACAGGCTTTTACCAAAGAACAAGGTAAACGACTTTGGGAACGACTCTAAAGGGAAGTGGTTAGAGTTGAATGGAGGTTAGGATTTAAGATTTAAGATTTGAGATTTAAGATTTGAGATTTAAGATTTAAGATTGGACAGTGGTTTAGGAAATTTTTTATATGAAAAAAGCTAAAAACATTTCCATAAACACAAATACATTATTATATTTGGCGTGAAATTGATCTTGTTTTCCAATTTCAATTATAATAACTTAATTTCCAATATATTGAAATGAAAAAAATTTCACCTAAAGATTTTCGATTTAAGTCCCAAGGCACTTTTGATATGGTAAATGCCAGTACCAGAATAGCTATTGATGCCGATAAAAAAGAAATAGAAGACGAGTTGCGAAAAATACGTCGTAAGTTGGCTCAATTACAAACCAAGATCTACGCAGCCGGTACTCCGGCAGTTTATATCGGTATTCAAGGGATGGATACAGCCGGAAAAGACAGTTTGATTCGTGAAGTTTTTAAAGATATTAATCCCAGTGGTATTGAGGTGTATGATTTTAAAAAACCAACCCCTCTGGAACACGCCCACGACTATATATGGCGCCATTACTTGACCCTGCCCGAACGGGGTAAATTCGGGATTCATAATCGTACGCATTATGAAGATGTGCTCATTGCCCGCATTCATCCGCAATTGGTTATTAATCAAAGAATATATGGTGTGAATACGATGGCAGACATAGATGATAAATTCTGGAAAAAACGTTTTCGCCAAATCCGTGATTTTGAACGTCTGCAAGTAGAAAACGGTACTAAAATGTTTAAAATATTTTTGCATTTATCCAAAGAAGAACAAAAAAATCGTTTTTTAAGACGTATTCACCGTGATGATAAGCAATGGAAATTCAATGCCGCCGACCTGAAAGAACGGGGCTATTGGGAAGCTTATCAAGAAGCCTATCAAGAAGCCATTAATGCCACCGCCACATCTTATGCCCCTTGGTATGTGGTGCCGGCAGATGATAAGCCTACCGCACGCCTGATTGTCGCTAAAATACTTTTGGACGAACTCAAAAAATTAAAAGTTGATTTTCCTGAATTATCAGATGCTGAAAAAGCCAAATTTGATGATTATAAGACTGCTTTGGAGGCAGAATAGTAACTCGTTGAATTGAAGTAGGGGAACGTTCATGATTCCGGGTTTAAAAAATAGGATTTGGGTATTTGTTGTTTTTTTCTGTCTTCGGCCCTGGGTCACCCATAGTTAAAAAATATAGCTCACTAATTACTTTTTTTATTTTTTCTTGATAAAAAATAAATGAAAAAATCAAGCCTAAACCATGCT
>CAYNFJ010000070.1:0-11349 GCA_964396505.1 uncultured Polaribacter sp.
CCTTCTCCTGTAGTGGCAGATACTTCAAAAAATACGAGATTCGGATTTACTTTGCGAGCGTACTCTTTGGCTTTTTCTAAATCAAAATTCAAATAAGGTAATAAATCTATTTTGTTAATGATACAAACCTCTGAACCGGCAAACATATCCGGATATTTGATAGGCTTATCATCGCCTTCTGTGGTGCTGATAATAACCACGCGTGCTTTCTCTCCCAAATCAAATAGTGCCGGACAAACCAAATTCCCAACATTTTCAATCATTAATAATGAATTTTCTTTTGGATTGAGTTTTTTGACGGCATCATAAATCATATCACTTTCTAGATGGCAACCCGAACCGGTGTTGACCTGTACTACAGGTATTTGCAAGGCGTCTATACGGTTGGCATCATGCATCGTTTGTTGGTCACCTTCGATGACATAAAACGCTAACTTCGATTTCAAGTCGGCTAATGTTTTTTCCAATAGACTGGTTTTTCCGGATCCGGGAGAGCTGACCAAATTCAGGGCTGTAATATTCTTTGCTTCAAAATAGCCCCGATTTCGTGCCGCAGCCAAGTCATTGACTTGTAAAATATCTTGTTCTACCTCAATCGTATGGGAATGTGTGTGATCATGAGGATGTGTATGATCGTGGATATGATCGTGATCGTGGGTATGATTGTGTTCATGAGTATGCTCATGTTGTTCATATTCTTTGGGTGTTAAAATACGGGTTGTATTTGTATCACCACAGCCGCAAGTTCCACACATAGTTACTTGAATTTAATAATTTCATCCAAAGGTAACTATTTTTTTTTATAACAATTGATGAGATTTATCAGTTATTAAAATTGGTAAAATAGAATGGGTAAAATACTGTAATGCTTTATCCAGATTATGCTGTGCGATATTGCTAATACCACTATGTAATCTAAAATCTTGCCCTGAAATTCCTAGTATATAGGCAGTGGGTTCTTTGTTGTAAATCGTTTTTGCCAGCGCAAGTATCGATTGTGGGCTTAATTCATGCGATGAAAAACTATCCATTGATTTTGCCTCACAAGGATAGATGTCAAATCCTTTGTCAAAGGCTTTGTAATGGGCATCTATAAAATAAACGTTCTCATAGTTACTAATGAGTTCAGCATCTTCTATTTGTAATTGGTAGCGGTATTCCAAATCAAAATTGAAAGCTGGATTTTGGGCTATTTTATCAAGAAAAGCCCACCCCAGCCCATCATCGGCACGACCGCTATTGCCAATACCTATCAGTAAGTATTTATTTGTTTTAACCATATCTTTATTGATGCTTTATCAAATCGTATATTTCTGTTTTTAAGAACTGATGTGCTCATCAATTAACTGTCCTTTATAATCGCGTAATTGGATGTTTAATGGCATTTGTCCCATCGCATGCGTGGCGCAACTCAAACAAGGGTCGTAGGCGCGTATAGCAACTTCTACCTGATTTTTCATGCCTTCGGTTATTTTGGTTTTACCATCTAGCACATGATCGGCAACCCATTTTACCGCATGATTCATAGGCTCATTATTATGAGTTGTTGATACAATCAGGTTGCACCGTGTTATACGATCCTGATTATCTACTTCGTAATGGTGTATTAAAGTGCCGCGAGGTGCTTCTATAATACCAATCCCTTCTTTACGGCGATTTCCTTTACGTACCAAATCGGTGCTCAGTAAATCATCGTCTTCCAAAAGGCTTTTTATCATTTCGGCACAATATAGTATTTCTATCAATCGAGCCCAATGTGTGTGCATAGTCCTATTATTTGTCTTGTGATTGGTAGCAGCTCTAAAATCCAGCCATTCTTGATGTGCATACGGTGTTTCTATACCTTCACATACGTTGAGTCTTGCCAGAGGCCCCACTCGGTTCCATCCTTTTTCTCTTCCCAGATGTTTGAGGTAGGGAAACTTGAGATAGGTCCATTTTTTAACATTCTCATAGAAGTATTCATTATAATCATCACAAGGAATGTCATTTAAGGTGATATTTCCTTCGGCATCAATAGCTCGTAGGTTTCCATCGTAAAGCTCTAAAAAACCATTTTCTTTATTGACTAATCCCAAATGTCCGGATGGGTATGCTGCAAAGCTGTCTAAAAAATCTTTGTGATCTAAATGGTATTGTTTGATAAATTCAATAATTTCCAATGACCATTCTATCATAGTATGGATATTGGGTATTTCTTTTCCGTCTAAGAAATATTCTCTTTCTTTGGCTTGAATGTTTTTATGTACACCACCCGGTGTAGT
Source organism: uncultured Polaribacter sp. (assembly GCA_964396505.1). Taxonomy (GTDB): domain Bacteria; phylum Bacteroidota; class Bacteroidia; order Flavobacteriales; family Flavobacteriaceae; genus DQTL01. The sequence continues at coordinate 2,265 of CAYNFJ010000070.1, forward strand.
TGCTATACCGTGGATACGTTTACCTGCGGTTAATTTGATGATTTCTTGACCAAATTTACGCATAAGAATCCCTTTTTTTGCTAATTCGGGAAAGGCCATAGCCACCCCGACTACATTGCGTTTCAATGGGTCAGATTCCGCTCCAAAAAGTAGGTCGGGTGAAGCTAGATAGAAAAAATGTAATGCGTGTGATTGAAATACTTGGCCAAAATGTAGGAGTTTTCTTATTTTTTGAGCCGGAATTGATAAATCTTCCGGATTGATACCTACGATCTGATCAATGGCTTTGGCGGCTGCCAAATGGTGACTTACCGGACAAATACCACATAATCGTTGTACCATAACCGGTGCTTCCCAATAGGGATGTCCTTGAATAAATCGTTCAAACCCTCTAAATTCTACAATGTGAAATTTAGCATCACTTACTCGATTGTTTTCATCCAATTGGATGGTGACTTTACCGTGTCCTTCTACTCTTGTAACCGGATCTATTACTATTTTTTGTGCCATTTTTATTTGTTTTAATGTGTAAAATCAATTTGTTAGCTAACAAAGATTTTAGGGTATGGATTAATCATATTTAAACTCCTCGTGTGCAATGGGTATTTCTTTCCCTAAAAGTATGCTTTTTACAACTTTCCAGATATGCTGAGCGTTTGGAGGACATCCCGGTATATAATAGTCTATTTCTACTACTTCATTGCACGGATAGACTTTATTGAGTAATTTGGGGATGTCTTTGTGAGCCGGAATAATATCGGCGCCCAGTTCGCTGGTTAGTCCATTCAGATAGGCTTCTTCCAAGCATTCTTGTAATGGAACAAAATTGCGCATAGCAGGGATACCTCCCATGACGGCACATTCTCCAAAACTGATTAAAATATCACATTTTTTACGGAATTCACGTAGTATGTGTACGTTTTCATTATTGGCACAACCACCTTCGATAAGCCCGATATGACATTGTTTGCTGAATTTTTTAATATCGGTTAACGGTGACTTGTTAAATTCTACAATTTCCAGCATATCCAGTAGTTCGGTATCGATGTCTAACAAGGACATATGGCAACCGAAACATCCTGCTAATGAAGTCGTGGCAACCACAAATTTTTCTCCCTTCGGAAGCGCTATTTTTTTATTTTTTAAAGAAGTTTTTACTTGTTGATTCAAAAAATCATATTTTCGTTCTCCAAAGGGTTTGTTATCGGCTATTCCTTTGACCAAAATTGCGCCTACCGGGCAAATATTCATTGCGTGTAAGGCTTCATTTTCATTTAGTTTGCGTTCTTCTTTATAATCTATCTGTACTAGGGTGTTTTTGCCTCGTTTGACAAAAGCAAAAACATTTTTACCATCATGTGTTTTGATTTCTTCTACACATCGTTTACACAAAATACACCGATTGGATTCCATAATCATACGATGCGGTGTAAAATCTACTTTTTTGTTTCTAAACACATGTGGGTAGCGCGTATTGGTAACACCCATACGATATCCCCAATTTTGCATTTCACAGTTTCCGCTTTTTTCACAACTCGGACAAAAATGGTTTCCTTCTGCATAAAGCATTTCGATAATAGCTTTTCGGTTTGCTGTCAATTCGGGAGTATGTACATTGACAACCATGTTATCTTCTACTTTTACGGTACATCCGGTGGTGTTTCTGCCATTGACACTTACCGTACAGATTCTACAAGTAGCTAAGGGATTTAATTTTTTGAAATAGCACAGAGTAGGAATTTCAATTCCATTATCTTTGGCTACATCAATCAGGTTCATTCCCTTTACGGCGTTTACTTTTTTGCCGTCTATGCTTAAGTTTATGCTGTTATTCATAATCAGAGGTTATTTCGGTTATAATTTCATCGTATAAAGAAGTAGCGGCATCCAGATCAAAAAATGTATCATTTTCTTTACCGTTGACCAGTTGTTTTTCAAATATATCCGGAAATTTATTCATCGTGGAAATCAGTGCGTTAGACGACATAATACCCAGTCCGCATCGGCTGTTGGTTTTGATGATTTTACTCCATTCTCGTATTTCTTCTAAATCTTTTTGATGCGCTTTTCCCGATATGATTTTATCTAATTTAATATTGAGTAAATAATTTCCGGTTCTACACGGAACACAGACTCCGCAAGATTCTTTTACAAAGAAGTTGCATACATTTTGAATAATGTTCAGGATATCTCTTTTACTGTTAAATACCATAAAAGCACCTCCGCTTTTCACACCGATACCTGCCATTTTTTGTTGATATTCCAATTTGTTATGAATATTCAGTGGAATAGCCGGATCTAAGGTTCCTTCACCTGATATTTCTCGATGAAAATCCATTTCGGAAAGGCAGCTTCCCGAATAACCGTTAAACAGCACATAATGTGGGTTTTTTGCTCCGATTAATTTTAGAAAATCAGCGACTTTCATGCCCCATTCTATCTCATAAATTCCGGGTTTTTCACAATCGCCTGAAACACTGAATATTTTGGTGCCGGGAGTTTTTGGAGTGCCTAAAGCTAACCAGTTATCAACCCCCATTTGTAAAATACGGGGTACTGCGCAAAGTGTTTCAACATTATTGACCACCGTAGGTTTTCCTTTATAGCCTTTTTCAACCGGAAAATGTTCTTTGGTACCGGGTTCGCCGCGTTTCCCTTCCATAGAATGAATCAATGCGGTTTCTTCTCCACATACGTAAGCACCGACACCCAAATGAATATGGATATCAAAATTAAAAGGTTTTTTGGCGTGAATACGTTTCCCTAAAAAACCGTATTTTCTATAGATTTCAATGTGTTTTTCCAATGTCTCTTTCAAATAACGGTATTCTGCCCGTAAGTAGATATATCCTTCTGATGCTCCGATGGCATATCCGGCTAAGATCATCCCTTCTAGTAAGGTTTCCGGATGTTCCTGAAGCAATGCGCGGTCTTTAAAAGTACCGGGTTCCCCTTCATCGGCATTACAAATCAGGTATTTTCGGTTTCCCGGATTATTACGGGCAAACTCCCATTTTAATCCGGTAGGGAAGAATGCACCGCCACGTCCGGATAGTTTTGATTTTTTTATCATTTTGATAAGTGCTTCCGGTTCAATTTTTTTTAAGAAATCTAATCCTGAAAAGGGCTTGTAATTTTTAAAAAATACAGTACGCTCAAGCGATGGAGTATATTGTATGATTGAGTGTGGTTGATCACAAATATCTTTTGGTTTTGCTCCTTTTTTGAGTTGTTCTATGATAATACGTACCTTGTTGGGTGTAAGGTTTGTAAAGGGTTTAAAATTAATCAAACAAGCCGGCTCTTGATCACTGAGACCAATGCATGCCGTTTCGTACAATCCAAATAATTTATCGTCTGTTACTTGACCGGTTTTAATTCCTATTTCTTTTTCAAAGGTCTCTTTGATTTCTCTCATTCCTTTATGTTGAGATACGATAGAATTATTGAGGTAAATGGTGAATTTTCCACAATCTGTACGATGAAAAAAATGGTAAAAACTGGCGACCCCTTCTACTTCCATTCTGGATATATTAAATGCTTTGGCTATTTTACTAATGTCATCGTGAGAAATAAACCTCTTTTTGCGTTGTATTTCCCAAAGCACTGTCATCAATTGGCTTTTGTCCGGATGAATATTTTGTAACATAATAATGTGCTTTAGTATTAATTATGTAACAAAGGTAGCATAGAGATTTAGTATGTAAATATGATTTTTATCATAAAAATGAGTTTTTTTTATAAATTCATTTTATGAAAAGGAAATGGAAAATTCTTGATAAAAATCTTCTAAAATAGAATTTTTTATAAGAACCAATGAAGGAATACGATATTTGTTTACAAAATATCTAAAGATTTAACTCTCAATTCTTTGCCTTGTAGAATAATTTTTAAAAAACTACCGCATTTTGGGCAATTATCATAGATGTTATCTAATGCAAATTCATAATCACAATCTACACATTTTGCTTGGGCCTCAATTTTATGAATTATTTTTTGTGCGTGTTCCAAAACAGTGTTTTTTACGGCAGATTTCCACACAAAATCCAATGAATCAAACTCAATACCGGCAAGCGTACCTATTTCTAAATCAATTTTAGAAAAGTGCTTTACCTGCGCTTTTTTTGCTTCTTTTTCGGCAATATCGACTATTCCCAATGCGATTGACATTTCGTGCATACTGTTCTTGTATAAAAAAATGATAGATAAACGATATTACAAAAGTACAAGAATTATTTCATCGGATTATATCACAAATCCATTTATTTAAAAAAATAAAATTATAGAAAGTGATAACACAGATAAATGTATTTTTTTTTGAAAAAAAACAACAGATTTTTAAATAAATCAGGGCTTTATTATAAATATGATAAATATCATAAAAAAAATAATATAACATTGATATATTTGAAGTGTAAAATCACAACTAATTTATTATCAATAATATAGGAGATTGTTGTGCGATTTTTTGGTGTATTAACTTTAACTTCACTTTTATGGGAACTTTGTTAAAAAATAAAGAGAAAACCTACTACGAAAGCTTTCGTGATAAGGGCGTTTCTCGTCGGGATTTTGTCAAATTTATGACTTTTATGACTGCTTATATGGGCTACGAATCTTCGATGGTGGGTCAGGTAGTTAAAGCGATGGAATCGACCAAACGTATTCCGGTTATCTGGGAGCATTTTCAAGAGTGTACCGGTTGTTCTGAGTCATTTATACGCTCCGATCATCCCTTAGTGGCTGATTTGATTTTGGATAATATTTCATTGGATTATACAGATACTTTGATGGCTGCTGCCGGACATAATGCCGAAGAAGCCAAGCAGGCTTCTATGAAAGAAAATTACGGAAAATATATCTTAATTGTAGAAGGAGCCATCCCTACTAAAGATGATGGAGTATATTGTACCATTGCCGGTCGTTCGGCTGTGGAAATTTTAAAAGAATCGGCTGCCGGCGCTGCGGCTATCATTACTTTTGGTAGTTGTTCCGCATGGGGCGGGGTGCAAGCAGCGCATCCAAATCCTACCGGTTCGGTTCCTGTAGATGCGATTATTAAAGATAAACCTATTATTAAAGTGCCGGGTTGCCCACCGATATCCGAAGTAATGACCGGTGTGGTTATGCATTATGCTATTTTTGGTACGATCCCGGAATTGGATTCTATGGGAAGACCTAAACAGTTTTATGGCAAGCGAGTACATGATTCCTGTTATAGAAGACCACATTTTGATGCCGGTCAATATGCTGAAAGTTTTGACTCTCAGGAAGCAAAAGACGGTTGGTGTCTCTATAAATTAGGTTGTAGAGGGCCGGTTACTTACAATGCCTGTGGTAGTATGGAATGGAATAACGGAGTAGGTTTCCCAATCAAGTCAGGACATCCTTGTATAGGATGTAGTGAAGATGGGTTCTGGGACAATGGTCCTTTTGTAGAACGATTGGTCAACATACCGGGATTTGGTATAGAAGCCACCGCTGATAAAATTGGTAAAGTGGTAGTAGGTGCCGCACTTGGAGGTGCTGCCGTTCATACTGTGGCAACTAATATAATCAAGCGTAAACATCTAAAACAAGATGCCATACGCGGTAAAGAAAATGAACAACATATCAAAGAATAAAAGACACTAAATTATGGCAAATAGAATAGTAGTAGATCCGATCACACGAATCGAAGGACATTTACGCATTGAAGCCGAAATAGAAAACGGTAAAATAGTAAACGCATACAGTTCCTCTACCATGGTAAGAGGAATGGAGAAAATAGTAGAAGGCAGAGACCCGCGTGATGTATGGGCTTTTGTACAACGTACTTGTGGCGTTTGTACCACGGTACACGCCATTGCTTCTATACGTGCGGTAGAAGATGCATTGGATATTGTGATTCCACCAAATGCTGAAATAGCCCGTAATATCATTACAGTAACCCAAGCAATTCAAGACCATGTCATTCATTTTTATCACTTACATGCCTTGGACTGGGTAGATGTTACTCAGGTTTTGAATGCAGATCCGGCAGCGACTTCTACTTTAGCACAGAGTATTTCAAAATGGCATAATTCTTCCCCGGGTTATTTTGCCGATGTAAAAGCCCGAGTCAAAAAGTTAGTTGACAGTGGTCAATTAGGGATTTTTGCGAATGGATATTGGGGACATTCAGCAATGAAGTTACCGGCAGAAGTTAATCTTTTGGCCGTAGCCCATTATTTAGAAGCCCTTGAGTGGCAGAAAGAAATTATTAAAATTCATACTATTCTTGGTGGTAAAAATCCGCATCCGCATTTTTTGGTAGGTGGTATGGGATCTTCTATCAATGTAGATGGTGCCGGAGGTAGTCTCAACGTAGAACGTTTGGCATATATCAAACAACTCTTGCAAGGAGCTCATACCTTTGTCAATGAAGTTTATGTACCTGATTTGATGGCAATTGCATCATTCTATAAAGACTGGGGTGCTATAGGTGAATCTAAATTTAAGAACTATCTGGTTTATGGTGATTTACCGACCAATGGCTATCGAGATCCTGCTAGTTTTAAATGGCCGCAAGGGATTATTTTAGGTGGAGATTTATCCAAAGTACATCCCGTTGATTTGGAAAATACCAAAGAGATACAAGAATTTGTCAATAAATCATGGTATGACTATCCCAATGGAAAAGACAAAGGCTTGCATCCTTACGAAGGTGAAACCAATATTCATTATACCGGACCTAAGCCTCCGTATGATTATTTGGATGTAACTAAAGAATACAGCTTTATCAAAACACCACGTTGGAAAGGAGAACCTATGGAAGTAGGACCATTAGCCAGAATGTTGGTAGGGTACGCTTCGGGTAAAGCAGAATATAAAGAAGTAGTTAATTGGGCATTGAAAACATTGGATGTGCCGGTTAATGTACTCTTTTCAACATTAGGAAGGACAGCCGCTCGCGGGTTGGAAACTAAATTATTAGCCGATTGGGGATTGGAATTTTTCGATATGTTAATTGCCAATATTAAAGGAGGTGATACCCGAATGGCAAATAATGAAAAATGGGACCCAAGTACTTGGCCAAAAGATGCCAAAGGTGTTGGGTATATGGAAGCACCCAGAGGAGGTTTGGCTCATTGGATTACGATAAAAGACAAAAAAACAGATCGTTATCAAATGGTAGTACCTACTACTTGGAATGCTTCTCCGCGTGATCCTAAAGGACAACGTTCTCCTTACGAATCAGCTTTGCTGGGAACTCCTATAGCCGATCCGAATAATCCGGTTGAAATCTTGAGAACCATACATTCTTTTGATCCGTGCTTAGCTTGCGCCGTACATTTGTATGATAAAAAAGGAAAACATATCAGTCAAATTTCTATTGACGGAGGATGTCAAATCTAAGGTATGAATATAGTAACACTATAAAACTTATTAATATGGCAACAACAACCTATAATTATAAAAGGGTGTATGTATGGGAGTTGGCTGTGCGATTTTTTCATTGGATTACGGTTTTTTCCTTAATTACCTTGGTTATTACCGGATTTATAATCGCCAATCCACCGGCTCTGAATATGCATACCGAAGCAGCTACAACCTATTGGATGGGTTATGTACGTTTCATTCATTTTACTACGGCTTATATATTGATAGCCAATTTGATTTTTAGAATCTATTGGCTGTTTGCCGGTAACCAATTTGCCAACTGGCGTAATTTTATTCCTTATACCAAAAAAGGATTACATAATATTCTTCACGTTCTCAGAGTAGATATTTTCTTGATGAAAGATAAAGAACACAAGTTGTCCAATATCAGTGTAGGACACAATTATTTGGCAGCATTTTCTTATTTCATTATGACCTTATTTTTTATCTTTCAGGTAATGACGGGTTTAGGATTAATGGCAGATACTTCTACTTGGTGGTTGCCCAAGATGTTTCATTGGATTGTACCCGCTTTAGGAGGAGATATAACAGCGAGATATATACATCATATTTTTACTTGGATATTTATGGCTTTTGTGGTCATTCACGTATATTTGGTGCTATTCCACGATTATCTGGAAGCACGTGGGGAGGCTTCTGCTATGATTAGCGGCTATAAATTTGTTCGATCCGAACGTGTTGAAGAGACCGAAGAAGAAATCATAGAAAAAGCCAAAGAACAGATGTGGGAAGGTGGTAAGGAAAGTCACTTAGGTGACGACGAAAAGGATGTTTAGCAATGGATAAGTCTGATAAAACGATGATATCCGATGAGGTGATGGAGTTACAAAAACTTTTTTACCAAACTCATGATTATTTGGATACTGAAAAAAAGAACCGCATATTGGTATTGGGTATTGGTAATTATCTGATGGGCGACGAAGGAGTAGGAGTACACGTAATTCATGCTCTGAGTAAAGTAAAGCTCCCAGATTTTGTCGATATCATGGATGGAGGAACAGGTAGTTTTGACTTAATGCCGATTATTGCACAATATCGGTTAGTACTTTTTATCGATGCTACAATGGATATGCGGGAACCCGGAACCATAGATATTATTTATCCGGAATTTGCCGCTGATTTTCCTACGGTTTTAAGTGCACATGATGTCGGATTAAAAGATATGATAGACGCTTTGGAATTTAAAGGCGAACTACCCAAAATTATCCTTGTTACCGTTTCCATAGAAGGTATGACACCTATGGAAATCAATTTATCAAATGAAGTACATAAAAGTATTCCAAATGTAGTAGATACCATTAAAGAGGTGTTAAGTAAGATAAAATGGATTGAAAAATAATTCTAAATTGATTATTTTATAAAAACTCTGTCGTATTTTTACGGCAGAGTTTTTTTAATACGATGATAACGTTCCATATCCATATACAAGGCATCGTGCAAGGTGTCGGTTTTCGTCCGTTTGTTTATAAATTGGCTACAAGTCAAGGGCTAAAAGGTTGGGTAAACAATACCAATGACGGGGTGCATATTGAAATCAATGCCGATAAGGAAACCGCCGAAGGTTTTTTACAAAAAATTTTGGATAAATTACCCCCTTTGGCTGTGCTGACGAGTGCTACAATAAAACCGGTAGGAGACAAAGATTTTAAAGGTTTTGAAATTA
>CAYNFJ010000071.1:0-11280 GCA_964396505.1 uncultured Polaribacter sp.
CAATAAAAGCGCCAAAAAAGTTGACAAGACCCTCATTTATCAACTGGCTATTGCCGCCTTTGGTTTTGGTAATATTATGCTATTGGCTTTTCCGGAATATTTTGAAACGGGAGACGATTTTTGGCTTACCAATTTTAAACCCTTGTTCCGATGGATGATGCTGATCCTATCTATTCCGGTGGTCGTCTATTCAGCCAAGGATTATTTTATCACGGCTTATAAAGGGCTTCGTAAAAAAATATTGAGCGTAGATGTTCCCATTGCTCTGGGGATTATTGTCCTATTTATTCAAAGTCTTTATGAAGTTTTATCCAAAACAGGAGCTGGTTATTTCGATAGTCTTACCGGATTGATATTCTTCTTATTGGTAGGAAAATTTTTCCAACAACGCACTTATAATTATTTGTCTTTTGAGCGGGATTATCGTTCCTATTTTCCCATAGCAGTTACTAAAATAACCGACGGAAAAGAAGAAAATATCCCTGTTCAGAATGTAAAAGTCGGGGACAGATTACTGATTCGTAATGAAGAATTGATTCCTGTAGATGCTATATTGATTCACGGCGATGCCTTATTAGATTACAGTTTTGTGACCGGTGAATCCGCCCCGGTATATAAAGCCAATGGAGAAAAGGTGTTTGCCGGAGGAAAACAAACCGGCGGCGCAATAGAGATCGATGTGATCAATGAGGTGTCCGAAAGTTATCTGACCGAACTGTGGAGTAATGATATTTTTAATAAGGAAACTTTGCAAAAGGATATTAAATCGATGACTGACACCATCAGTAAATACTTTACTATTACCATTATCAGTATTGCTAGTATTGCCGGTATGTATTGGAGTTTTATAGATTTGGGAACTGCTGTTAAAGTAGTAACGGCCGTATTAATCATTGCTTGCCCTTGTGCTTTGGCACTCTCGGCTCCCTTTGCTATGGGGAATATGCTACGTATTTTCGGGTATCGAAAATTTTATTTAAAAAATGCCAGTGTTATTGAAAAAATAGATAAAATTACCCACATCATTTTTGACAAAACCGGCACTATTACAACCAATAATACAAACGAATTAAAATATGAGGGAATTGCCTTAAGTCCTGAGGAAAAAAAAGCGGTCAAATCACTGATACGATCTTCCAATCACCCGCTGAGTCGTGCGTTAAACAAGGCTATACAATCAGAAGCTTATATTGAAAAATTACAAAATTATCAAGAAATTCCCGGCAAAGGAATCAGTGGAGCTATTGCCGGTTTTTCTGTAAAAATAGGTTCTGCTAGTTTTGTTAATACGCAGGCCGATTTAAGATTTGGCACATCTATTTTTGTAAAGATTAATAACCAAGTCAAAGGACATTACACCAGCAAAAACATCTACAGAAAAGGACTGAAAGACGTTTTTCAAAAATTGGCAAAAAAACATCAACTCAGTATTGTGTCGGGTGACAATGAAGGAGAAAAAGAATATTTAGAAAGCATCTTACCCAAGGGCACCCACTTTCTATTCAACCAAAAACCAAAAGACAAACTTCAGTATATTAAAAAGCTTCAAGAAAACAAAGAAAATGTAATGATGGTAGGCGATGGACTGAACGATGCAGGAGCTTTGGCTCAAAGCAATGTCGGTATTGCCATTTCTGAGAATGTCAATATTTTTTCGCCGGCTTGTGATGCGATTATGGAGGCAAAACTTTTTAACAAATTTCCAAAGTTTTTAACACTCTCAAAACAAACCGTTCATATTATTAAATGGAGTTTTGCACTGTCATTTTTATATAATTTTGTCGGCATGTATTTTGCTGTGACAGGGCAACTTACTCCCTTAGTAGCGGCTATTTTAATGCCATTAAGTTCTATTAGCATCGTTATTTTTGTTACAATTATGACCAATTTTATCGCTTATAAAAAAGAGTAAAATGTGTTTTTTTAAACTAAAACTGACTTTTATCAGCTCATTTTATTAAAATTACGTTAAATTTGCGCGCATAAAGTGTTTATCTAGAATGGAAGTTATTTACATAACAATGGGAGTTACCGTGCTTTTAGCCGTTTTTTTTCTCTTAATTTTTTTTAAGAATGTAAAAGAAGGGCAGTATGAAGATACGTACACGCCCTCTGTCAGAATGTTATTTGATGATGAGTTGGTAAAAGAGCCCACAGAGGAACCTTCCAAAGAAATTAAGAAAACCGAATCACAATAATTAACCAAAATTAAATATTAATTAATCAAAACAAGTATGGAAAAACAACAATTTTACTATGACAACAAAATTGTAAAGCTATTTTTTTGGGCAACTATTATCTGGGGCGTTGTAGGAATGCTCGTAGGTCTTATGGTTGCATTCCTTTTCTTATTTCCTAATTATATGGAAGGAATCCCTTGGTTAAGTTTTGGTCGTTTACGTCCATTACATACCAATGCGGCCATCTTTGCCTTTGTAGGAAATGGCTTCTTTTTGGGAATGTATTATTCAATGCAACGATTGCTTAAAACAAGAATGTTCAGCGATTTTTTGAGTAAATTACATTTTTGGGGATGGCAACTTATCATTGTGTTAGCCGCCATCACCTTACCTTTAGGTTACACCTCTACTAAAGAATATGCCGAGTTAGAATGGCCTATTGATATTTTAGTAGTATTGATATGGGTGGTAATGGGTATCAATATGATTGGAACGCTTCTCAAAAGACGTCAACGTCATATTTATGTAGCCATTTGGTTCTATATCGCTACCTTAGTGACCATTGCGATGCTTTATATCTTTAACAACTTGGAACTTCCTGTTGCAATGACCGGAATGAAATCATACTCTGTGTATGCAGGAGTACAAGATGCGATGGTTCAATGGTGGTACGGACACAACGCTGTTGCCTTCTTCTTGACAACACCTATGTTAGGTTTGATGTATTACTTTGTTCCTAAAGCTGCCAACAGACCTGTTTATTCGTATCGATTATCCATTATTCACTTCTGGACATTGATTTTTATCTATATATGGGCAGGGCCACACCATTTATTATACACTGCATTACCCGATTGGGCTCAAAATCTAGGAACTGTATTTTCAGTAATGATGATTTTCCCTTCTTGGGGTGGTATGATCAACGGTTTATTGACGCTTCGTGGTGCTTGGGATAAAGTACGTGAAGATCCTATTTTGAAATTCTTTGTAGTAGCTATTACCGCATATGGTATGGCAACTTTTGAAGGTCCTATGTTATCTTTCAAAAACTTAAATGCTATTGCCCACTTTACCGATTGGATTGTTGGACACGTTCATATAGGTACATTGGGATGGAATGGATTTATCATTGCCGGTATGCTATATTGGTTAGCTAAAAAATTATACAAAACAGAACTGTATTCTACTAAACTGGCCAATTATCATTTTTGGATTGGAACTATTGGTATTTTATTTTATTCTATGCCGTTGTACATTGCCGGATTTACACAGGCTTTTATGTGGAAACAATTTAATGATGCCGGAACCTTGGTTTATGGTAACTTCTTAGAAACTGTAACACAAATTATTCCGATGTATGCTATGCGTGCCTTTGGTGGAACCTTGTATTACACCGGTTTCTTGATGATGGTATATAATATTTGGAAAACTGCCAAACAAGGAAGTAAAGTAGAAGACGAACTAGCTGAACATGCACCACTAAAAGTAATCAGTGGTAAGAGAGCTAAAAATGAAGCTTGGCATTCTTGGTTAGAAAGAAAAACCATCCTGTTTACTGTTTTAGCCTTTGTAGCCGTTGCTATTGGTGGAGCTGTTGAGATTGTACCTTTATTATTAGTAGATTCAAATATTCCTAAAATAGCCAGTGTTAAACCTTATACACCATTAGAATTAGAAGGTAGGGATATATATATGAGAGAAGGTTGTAACAACTGCCACTCGCAAATGATTCGTCCTTTCCGTTCTGAGGTAGAACGTTATGGTGAATATTCTAAAGCCGGTGAATTTGTATATGATCATCCATTCCTATGGGGATCTCGTCGTACCGGTCCGGATTTACATCGTATCGGTGGTAAGTACAATAACAATTGGCACTTTAATCATATGATGGATCCCAGTTTAACTTCTCCGGGTACCATTATGCCTAAGTACAATTGGCTTCATAAAAACACCTTGGATTATTCTACTATTGCAGAAAAAATGAAGACTCTAAGAGCCTTAGGAGTTCCCTATACGGATGATGAAATAGCCGGAGCCAAAGCCAGTGTAGAAGCACAAGCTAAAAAGGTAGAAGCCGCTTTACATGAAGATCCCGAGTATGTTAAGAATTATGGAGACAGCAATATGCAAAACAAAGAAATTATTGCTTTAATTGCTTACTTACAACGTATGGGAACGGACATTAAAGCTAATAAAACCGCTCAAAAATAATGTTACGATTCATTAAACATAACTTTGACAGTATTGATGGGGTAGCCATATACCCCATCATATCAATGCTTCTTTTTATATTAGTATTTGTTGTGATGCTGGTTATTGTTATGCGTTTTAAGAAAAAATATATAGAAGAAATCAGTCAACTTCCACTGGAAGATGATGACATTAATTTAAACAACGAATAAAAATGAGTACTAAAGAAAATATGAGTTTTTGGCAACGATTTATCAAGTCTATAACCAAAGCCAATGAACTGGGTCGTGAAGAAGATGTAATGTTGGACCACAATTACGATGGAATCAAAGAACTAGACAATGTATTACCTCCTTGGTGGGTATGGGGATTTTATATCACCATTGCTATTTCTATATTTTATTATGTTGCCATCTATATCTTAGGATGGTATGGACAAGAAGATGAATACAGAGCTGAATTAAAAGCACACGAAGCGAAGGTTGCTAAATACAAAGCCGATCATCCGGAACTATTTAAAACCGAAAATCTAGTAGCTTTTACCGATGCAGAGAATTTGGCAAAAGGAAAAGAACTATTTGCTACAAAGACCTGTACAGCTTGCCATATGCCGGATGGTGGCGGTAGTATCGGACCCAATCTTACAGATGATTATTGGATACTTGGTGGTGATTTCCAAAGTGTATTTAACACGATTAGTAAAGGAGGTCGTCCCGGTAAAGGGATGGTTGCCTGGGAAAAAACTATTGGACAAAAAGAACGGCAACAACTAGCCAGTTATGTGCTATCATTACACGGCACTAAACCGGCAAATCCCAAAGCACCACAAGGTGATTTGTGGAAAGATGGTAAAAAAGTAGCAGAATAAACTGCGGAATTGGAGAAAAATAACACCTTAAAATTGTTTTTTTCTCATTATAAAAAGCGCTGTAAGAAATGTTACTTATAGCGCTTTTTCTTTATATATTATGTGTACTGAAGGTTACGTACACATTCCATTTATTTTATACATTTGCAGTTATTTAAAAACTAGTAACTATGTCTATTCATAAAATTGATGAATCTTTTAGAGATTCCATCGGAACGATTAAAGAAGACGGTAAACGGAACTTTATACACCCCAAAAAACCCAAAGGAAAATTTTACAATTACAGAACTTGGCTCAGTTGGGTATTATTAGCACTGTTTTTTATACTGCCTTTCATAAAGGTGCATGGCTTGCAATTCTTGCTTTTTAATGTTCCTGAAAGAAAATTTCATATTTTTGGATATCCGTTTTTCCCGCAAGATTTTCATCTATTTGCCTTGGGTATTGGATTATCTGTGGTATTCATAATCTTATTTACTGTCATTTTTGGTAGAATTTTTTGTGGATGGTTGTGTCCGCAAACTATCTTTATGGAAATGGTATTCCGTAAAATAGAATATGCCATTGAAGGAGATAAAACCAAGCAAATGAAGCTGGAAAAAATGCCCTGGAATGCTGAGAAAATTCGAAAGAAAGTACTTAAATGGTTTGTATTTCTACTGGTTTCCTTTATCATTACCAATTTTATGTTTGCGTATGTAATTGGTATGGATACATTGATTCAATATATTAAAGACGGTATAGGAGCCCATCTGGGAACCTTTATCCGGCTATTTGTATTTACTGCTATTTTCTATTTTGTATTCGCTTGGTTCCGGGAACAAGTCTGTATTATCGTTTGTCCTTATGGAAGACTTCAAGGCGTATTGTTAGACAACAACTCTATAAATGTAACGTATGATTTTGTAAGAGGTGAAGGAGAAAAGGGTCGTGGAAAATATAGAAAATCAGAAGACAGAGCGGCCACCGGACACGGTGATTGTATAGATTGTAAACAATGTGTCGCCGTTTGTCCAACAGGAATTGATATTCGAAACGGAACACAATTGGAATGTATCAACTGTACCGCTTGTATTGATGCGTGTGATGCCACTATGGAAAGTGTTGGTTTTGAAAAAGGTTTGATACGCTATGCAACAGAAAATGATATTGAAAAAGGTGAAAAATTCAAATTTGGAAAGCGTCATTATTTCTATGTCACAGTATTGACCATTCTTTCTGCCTTATTAATCGGTTTAATTGTTTTTAGAGGAAATGTAGAAACATCTATTTTACGTATTCCCGGTCAAATGTACTCCACAGAAGGCAGCACCATTAAGAATGTTTATACTTTTACATTGATTAATAAAAGTCCGGAAACTATTAAAGATGTGACTTTTAAATTATTATCACACAAAGGGAAAATTGACAAGATGAGTTTGGAACATTTTGATGTAGATATGGAAGGACGAACAGAAGGAACCTTTTTTATCAATATTGACAAAAAAGATATGCATTCTAATAAAGAACGCATTAAAATAGGAATCTATTCCGGAGATAAATTGATTGAAACCGTTAAGACCAATTTCCCGGGACCTATGATTATAAAATAACCGGAAATATATTTTCTTTTATATAAAAGGTCAGCTTTTAAAGCTGCCCTTTTTTATATTGTGCTATCCGTTAACGCCTTAAAAAATGAGTCTCTTCCTGACGCAATATTCTCAAATCTTTATAATCAAAATCTGTATTGATTTTCGTAATACTATCCTGACTATAACTTTTAAATGAAAGTCCGTTGGCATACACTTGCCCTTGAATGAGATATGCCTTGTCAACATAACTACGGATAATAAGCCCTCTTTGTTCCGGTAAGGATAATAGATTTTGACCGGAACTAAAATCGGATATAGGATTCGATACTTGTAAAACCGCTTGTAATACGGTAGGAACTACATCAATATGACTGGATAAGGTGTAGATTTTTTTTGACTCGGTAAGATGCGGTAATTTTAATAAGAAAGGAACTGTCGTTTGATATTTGGTGAAGTTGCTACCATGCCCCCAATAGCCTACTCCATTGTCATTAAATTCTTCGCCGTGATCCGAAGTGACAATAATGAAAGTGTTGTCTAAATTTCCGGATGCTTCAAGAGTTTGATAAATATCCTCAAACAGGGAATCTACATAATGTAATGAATTTTTATACGCATTGAGAAACGGTGTACTATCTATATTTTTGTCAAAAACAAAACCCTCACTATTGCCGGGTACCGGTTTAAAAATTTTATGCTCTTCAGGATACTTATAGCTGTGATGCGATGAATTCAAAAAGATAAACTTAAACCAAGGTTTTAGCGTGTCTTTCTTAATATCACGTATTAATAAATCGACTAAATAACGATCGTTTGCAACAGTTGATAGCTTTTTCTGATAGGTAAAATTACTCGGTGGTATCGCTCCGAAAAACATCGGTTTGAGCGCAAATCTATCCAGGTTTGAAGCAGTGTAGGCACTGATAGTATATCCGTTTTCTTGGAGTGCACGGGTCAATAAACTTTGATTTTTATAAGGAGTTGCCTGTGCATATTGCAAATACGAAGCATGCAAACCATACATCAATCCAAAAAGCCCTGAAACAGTCACATTTCCACTACTCTTATGATTCTTAAAATTATAGCAATGCGCTGAAAATCGATAGATACCGGGAGTCACTCGCGGTGTCATCATATCCGTACGCCAGCTCTCTGTTACAAAAAATAAGATGTTCGGCTTATCACTAATTGAATCCGGGAAAACAAGTGGATGAATCGGATAATTAAAAATGGTACCTGAATCCGTAGTTTCGGATAAAATACTTTTTGCTTGATTATCAGGATTATAAACCGGCTTTGGAAAAGTCTTTGGAAAGCCTTGCTGTAATTTCAACATAGTAATATGCGAAATCGTAGGATAAAAATACGGGAAATAAGGCGTGTATTTAGTAATGTATTTTTTATTGTAATCGTATGCCCAAATATGCAAGGATTGACCGGTTAAAAAGAAGATAAGAATAAAAAGATGTATTTTAAAAACGGGTAGCTTAATGAGCTTATGATGTAATGTTAATTTAAAAATCCAGCCATTTATCCATACGATAATAGCAAAGGCAATGAATGAAAAGAATACCATGGTAAATGACAAACCTATCCCCTTAAAATCATGTAGCAACATATTAAAAAACATCATATCAATGTGGAAACGGTAAATACGAAAAACAAAAATATCCGCTAATAAAAAAGTATCAAACAACACTTTAGGGATCATTGGAAGATATTTTAATCCGGTAATAGACCCAATAGGAGTGATTAACAAACTCACAATCAATAAGATGATATAATAGTAAGTAGGAATGGTCAGAACGTAGAACAATCCCATCGTATTCTCTACTCCTGTTGTTTGTAGGTAAAATACAAACAAGAGTATAAGTGTCAGAATAAAACTAAAAAAATAATACCGTAAAACAACTTCAAATAATCTGTACCGCTTTTTGTCCATAAATTTCAAAAAACCAAAAATAGTACAAATAATCTGTTCATCGTGCTATTACAAATCAAATTTATAGGTAAGACCTCCTAAAACCTGTAATCCCTGAACCGGATAATTATAAAAACGCTTGTATTTGGTACTGAGCAAATTTCTAGTTTTAGCAAAGGCAGATAAACGCTCTGTAAAAGCATAAGCCAGCTCGGCATTTAAGTCCAGATAAACACCTAAATCTACTTTATAATCTTCCGGAACCGGATTGACAATACCATAAGGGATCGCGGTATCCCATCTTTTATCAACCATAAACAGCTTAGCAGAACCCACCCATTTTTGCTGATGGTAATCGGCAAATAAAGTTGTTTTAAGATTTGGCAAGTTCCAAGCCTCTGGTTGCGTATCCATATCGTATAAAGCATAATTTACATTGCCTCCAAAAGTAAATTCTTTGGAAAAATCAATGGCTAATTCACCATACAAACGAATGGTCTTTACCCCATCATAAACCACTCCAAATGAATTACCCAATTCATAGGATTCATTGACCAAGCTAGTACCATCTGACTTTATTTGATTTAACAAAAACAGTGGTTTATTCTGCTCATCGGCATAAGAGCCTTTCAATAAATAGTTAATATTACTAGCCAATTTTCCTTTAACACCTGTAAAAATACGATATTTCTCATCTGTAGGTACATTGCTTATCGTGGGGGAAACAAACGGATTATCCTTCGTAAAATCAGCATAACTGTTCAAATGCAAACCACCGGTAGCACCCGCAAAAAGTGTCAATACCTGATCGATTAATTGAAAAGAAGCATCTACACTAGGATATGCTTTAAACGCACCGGTACCCTTTTCAAAATCCAATGCATAATACAATTTGGCTCCTAAATTAATTCTCAAATTCTCACGAAGTACTTCAAAATTAGGACTAACGCCCAGATTCAAATAGCTGTAAGCCGGCGCAGAGCTATTGGCGTAATTACGTTCCATACTTCCATTTAAAAAATTTACATCAAATTTAAAATTGATTAATTCTGACGATATGGGCATTTCAAATTCCGGCTCTATTCTCAAGTGAATTTCACCACTGTTATAATTATCGGAAAAATTGGATAAAGATAGCTTGGCTCCCTTAAAAAAACTATTGAAATAATTAATCTCACCACCCACACCTACATTCAAAAAGGTATGTTTAGGGTCTTGTGCGCTTAAAAGAGCTGTGTCAAAAGTAGTACTTTCCGGTAAACCATACCAGTTGTACAAACGATGATTTACATCTAAGTTGATTTTCCAATCCATATCTCTATTAGATTGTTTGTAATATACATCCAAATTGGTTTTATAAAACGAATCATCTAACAGCACATCTTTTATACCACCTTGGGAAGAATGGTGTTTTAACAACACGCCAAATTCCCCATCACGTCCCGGAAAAGTCCGAATATAAGCTTCTAGAAAAGGCGTGGTATAATTGCCAAAACCTGCGGAAATATAATTATCAAACAAGCGCTCTTTCTTGGGACGTGTCACGCCTTTTGCTTTTCCTTTGGAAGGGGTAAATGTAGAGGCTACCGGAATGGAATTAATATGATATTCAATATTTTTTTTATCAATATCTTCCTCTTGAATGACCGGCAGATCATTGATTTTAAAAGCATCGGATATGGTAGGTGAATAGGGTTTTACCACACTGATAACTTCTGTATTAAGTGTATCTTTGGGTTGTTGTGCCCAAAGTTTGGACATACCGATTATACTTATTAAACCTGCTATGATTATTCTATTCATTTTTATAGTATTTATCTTAATACATTGATTATTCATTATATATTCTTATTCCGGCAAAACAGAATCATTTGTTTTTGCTTCTTCTTTTTTGATTCGTTTTAATTCATCGGATGCCTCTTGAACCACATCCTTAAATTGTTTAAAATTCTTTTTTACACTTTCCAAAATGTAAGTCGCTTGATAGGCATCTTTGAGTTCATAGAAGTTTTTTGCCATTATAATCAGTCCTTTTGCTCCCCAATATTTATAGGCAGCATAGTCCGATGCAATTTTTTGAACTACCTTGTTAGAATTTTTATAATCGCCATCCTGATGTTTGAAATACGCATCGTAATATAAAGCCTCTGCTTTGAGCTCACCGGTAGCTGTGGTTTCTACTTTTTTGTAGGATGTACGGGCTTTTTGTTCGTCACCGGTTTGTATCGCAGAACGGGCTATAATAATCTGTGCATCAGACTGAAGCTTGGCATCTATACCGGAATGTACCAAGACTTTTTCGGCATACAACTCCGCTTTTTCATAATCCTGTTCATTGTAATAAGCCTTCATCAAATTACTTTGTGCATAGATTTTATTTTGTGGATGATCGGCTACTTGTTCCAATCGTAACAACAGGGGTTTGGCTAGATTCCACTTATCTTGATTGAGATACAATTGAGCTAATTTTGACAAGGCTTGTTCGGTAAATTCGTTTTGTTCTTGCTCCGTAACATATTGATAATGTGACAGGGTTTCTTGTTTACG
>CAYNFJ010000072.1:0-11231 GCA_964396505.1 uncultured Polaribacter sp.
TTTTTCCGGCATACTTTTATAACCCATCTCCCGGCTCAATTGTGCATTGAAAAAAATAACATCAGCCGATATCTGTTCCTGCTTCAGACGTTTCACAAAATCGGCCATCACAACAATCCCTCCCAAACCGGAGTCTGTAAACACTATTTTCAATTTACGCCCCAAATCATTGACTTATTTTCAGCCTTATCCCTTGGCTATGACTGGTAAATTCCGGAGCATACATACATTGAATTGTAGTAATTCCATCAGAAAAATCTCCGGCATTATTGGCTCTTAAATCGTATTCAAAAACATAAACTCCCTTACGTAAATGGTCAAAGAAAAAATGAGTAGCAGCATCTTTAGTACTTTCATAATAGCCCAAACCATCTTGGTATTTATATTGTGATAATACATTGATGGGTTCCAATCCACTGGCACGCATATCTTTCATATGTACAAAATCCATCGGTCTATCCACTTTCAATTCAATACGCACCCGAACCAAATCACCGACTTTCACTGCGGTTTTATCATTTACTTCTGTCAGCATTTCACCGGTATCGGTATTTTTCTTTAAAAATAATTTTTTAGTAATTTGTAAAGGTGTTTTACTCCAAGTAATTTTATCCAAATCTTCAAAATACTGCCAATATAAAGCACCCCAAGCTACACCTTTATTTTTTTTGGATAATGTAACTGTAGCTTGTTCCGGTGTAATCTCACCACGATTCCAAGAAATCTTAAAATAGCCACTTCCCGCTTCGGGCTTTGTATCTTCAAAATCCATAGGATGAATAGTTTTACCACCTATATTTATTTGAACTAAATCTGAATTGTTTTGCCAATCTGTACCATAAGCCAAAAGGGCGTAAACCGCTTCACTAGTAGCTTTGGTCGTCTGCCAGCGGTTCGTCTGTTTATTTTTCAACAACCATTTTTTAAGATTATCAATGGTCTGCATACTGGTTCCCAATTCACTAAAAGCTTCTATCATCAAGGCTTGTGTTTCAATAGGTGCCTGATACCAATACCATCCTGACGTATTGGATTTCCAATACATTCCCAATTCATCATTGGTAATACTGTTCTCTGCCAAACTTTTAATAACCGCACTAGCCACCGCCGGATTTTGGTTGCGATGCGCCACCAGTGCTATAAGTCCTTTTTGGTACAAAGCATAGCTTTGCCAATATTTATAAGATTGACGGGTATAATAAGCAACTGCCTCTTTTAGCTCAAGGGACATGGATTTATCCGGAAAGAAAGAGCGCATATACAAGTATTGCAACTGAATATTTCCCAAATGATTGGATGCCAAATAATCATTTTTGGCTTTTTCTCCTTTTACTTTATCATCCGCTCTATCATATATCTTTTGTGCTTCTTTTAGTAGTTTTTGGTAATCGTCTACCAACTCTTGATCCAGATAGGCAACTGCTTTGGCAAGCATTTTAGCGGTTGCCTTATCACGATGTATATCCACTCCCATCTTATCCAAATGAGCAAAACCGGTGACAATATATTGTGTGATATACCGATTGGGATAACGACTGCCCTTGAACCAAGGAAAGCCTCCGTTTGGCATTTGCATTTTTATTAATTTATGCTGTGCCTTTTGCAATTCTTGCGTCATTTTATTCAAATCAAACAGAAGCGCTATCCGTTTTTTTTGTTCCGATTCACTCTGTGCCTCTCGTAACCAAGGAGTTTCTGCAATTAACAAGGATTTTAATTCTTGATTTTTCTCGAGATTAGACAATAATGTTTTGGTATTTTTCCATTGACTAAACACCTTTTTAATACCGGGATTCCTATTTACAATATGAGTAGCAATGGCATTGGCATAATAACGTGAAAAAGTTTGCTCTGCACATTCGTACGGATATTCCATCAAGTAGGGCAATGCCTGTACGGCATACCAAACCGGATTGGAAGTTACCTCCAATGTCAATTTATGATGTGTCAAACTCTTACTATGAACATTCTTCAGTTTGTCCAATGTAAAGGTACAGGTTGAGTTTCCATTGACCCACATCGGCAAGGTCTCGGTAACTAACATTCTGTTGGTCAATACCGGAAGAATATTCTGTTCTCCATCAGAAAAATGACCCGATTGGGCGATGATTTTGTATTGGACAGCTTGTAAATTTTTGGGGATATTTATTTTCCAAGAGACCATCGTATTATCCGTTGCAGCTACTGTAAAAGGAATTTGAGCATCACCTTCAATCAGTTCAACTATTTCTTTGCCGGTTATTGCATCGGATAGCTGCAATACCGCCTTACCGGATTGAGATTTCGAGGTGAGATTACTGATTTTTGCACGAATTAGAAGGGTATCTCCTTCCCGTAAAAACCGTGGCACATTGGGCGTTACCATCAATTCTTTTTGTGTCACGGCATACCGGTTTGTATATACGGTTTGAAAATCTGTGGTATGTCCCAGCAATTGCAATTTCCATTTGGTCAATGCTTCGGGCATTGTAAAAGTAAAATGAATGGCACCTTTTGCATCGGTATGTAACTGCGGATAGAAAAAAGCCGTTTCGTTGAAATGAGTACGAATATGTACTTTAGAACTATCAAAAGATGTTGCCGAATCTTCAGTTAATTCCGGTTTATTTTTAGGAGCATTTACAGGATCTGCTACTGCTTCTTCTTGAACGCTCATACCGGTGGCCTTGTTTGCCAACATTTTTTTGTTGTGCTTGGGTTTTATCTCTCTGGACATCATTACGGGCTGTATCATTTCATCATCATACATTACTTCTCCATAAAAACGACCTCCTCGGAGAGACAAGCCAAACCAATTGAATCTATCAAAACTTATGGCATCCGGATAGGGTATATATCTAGAATTTCTTTGTGTACCCAACACACTTTGTATTCCAAAATTAGCCCCGGTATCGGTATAATATCTACTGAAATATATACGAAGTTCAATATCGGATGGTTTGCGCCAGCGGTGCGGTTTAAATTGATCTAGAGAGGCATCGTACATGCTTGCCAGAAACTCGGCAGCTAT
Source organism: uncultured Polaribacter sp. (assembly GCA_964396505.1). Classification (GTDB taxonomy): domain Bacteria; phylum Bacteroidota; class Bacteroidia; order Flavobacteriales; family Flavobacteriaceae; genus DQTL01. The sequence continues at coordinate 3,011 of CAYNFJ010000072.1, forward strand.
CTTATCTCTTTGGAGTCCTTTGAGTTTAAAACTCCAGGTTTGATCACTGCCGGGTTCCAATTTATCTCTAAAGGTAAGGGTTTCTATTTCCAAGTCTTTTTGTTCCAATGGTACGTTAATAGGTAAAGTACCTGAATCAAAAGCATTGTAATTCACCCATTGATAATGGATTGCAAATCCGCCTAAATCCTTTTCTTTTACAGGAATTTCAAGATACTTAATCTCATCATTGAGCTGTACTGAAAATTGCTGTACGATCTGATTCTCTTTTTCAACAGAGATAAGTGCCCATAAATCTTTAGAAGCAGACCCCACTTGCAAACAGATTGATTCGCCCGGTCTATAGGATATTTGGTCCTCTGACAGGGTGAACAATTGATTATCGGCTACTTTATTTTCAGTACGATCGTATAGGTGTATTATTTGTTTATCGGTTACCGGCTGTCCGTATTTATCTTGTGTTTCCAACATAATTTGATACGCACCGGTCAACCATTTTTTATATAATTTTGTTTTTAACAATAGTGTGTTATCATCTGTTTTTTTTGTGGTAAAAGCTTCTTGATACACCCGTTCTCCTAATGCCCATTGCCGGCTATCACTCTCATCATCGTAGGCTTCGTGCGGAAATAATTTATGGAATTCTTCTTTTGCAAAACGCTTGTAATCCGGAGCTTTCCAAGGTCTGGGACGCACAACGCGTTCCGGTGCTTGCAGTTTATATATGGTAAGCGTTCCTGAAACAGAAACCGGTTGGCCGTTCAAGTTATGTGTATGTATTTTAATCGCTTGTTCTTTTTCTTTTCTATTCCAATCACTTGCACAAATTATCTGTGCCTGTACACTGTGATAGCCTACATTAACCAATGTTTTGGCAGTATGTGTTTCTCCATTGATATCGGTTATATCTGCTATTATTTCGTAATGAAATATGGGTAAATCTTTTTTGTTGACCGATAAATCCGGCTGTGCGATAAAACGAATGGTGTAGTTTCCCTTCTTATCGGTTTGTGTGATTCCATGGGTTATTTCTTGTGGTTCCGAGCTAAAATTGGGTCTGTACCAATACCACCAACGGGGATATTGCACCTTGCGGTGTACTTTATAAACCACTTTGGCATCGGTAATGGCATTTCCGGCAAAGGCTGTTGCCACACCCTTTACTTGTACCGTATCGTTTATTTTATAGGAACCGGATACGGGTAAAAATTTAGTTTCAAATTTAGGCCGTTTGTATTCCTCTACCGATATAGACATACCGGCATTTATTTGATGCTTCAATCCGGATATATGGAGTGAATAAGCACCGGTTAATCCGGTATCCGGCAATACAAAAACGCCATGGACAGAACCGAATTCATTGGAAACTAAATCCAATTTTCCTACTTCTTGTCCATTGACATCCCGTAATTGAACTTGCATTTTTTCTTGAGCTAAGACCTCAGAAAAAGTACGCTTTCCTTTGGGCTTTCTCACTACAGCAATGGCTTTGAAATAAAGCGTTTGTCCGGGACGATAGATACTGCGGTCGGTAAAAATAAAAGCTTGGTAATAATCGGACGGTTTGGAACCATAAGGATAATATTTGTTCAAAGAATATTTTCCAAAAACAGCTTTTTGGTCTTTGTAAATAACGCTTACCGTTACATTGGAATAATAATCATTGTTAAGCAAAGATACTTGCCCGTTGGCATCGGTAGTTAAGGTTTTATTTATTTTTGCGGAATAGCGCCCTACTCCTATGTTAGATATATGCACTTGTGCATGTTGCAATGGTTCTCCTGTATTTCGATTGACTACTCGATAATAACGTCGTTTGGCAATATTGGATTCTACTAGAGAAATATCTGTAACTTGAAAAGTGGCAAATGCGAATATTTGAGCATCGGTTGCTTTATTTTTGGTAAAAATGAGATAGGTTCCTTGTGCTAGTTCAGGAAGTGTTAATTCAGTCGTGTGCAATTGATAATCATGTTCATTTGTAAGACCTTCATCCCATTCTTTTACAGTTTTTAATTTGGAAATAAAAGCTAATTTTTCTGAATCCTTGTACAAATTGTTTAATTGATCCCATTGTTTTTCGGACAGTTCCAGCACCTTGATATCCAAAGCATCCATATTTTTGTACTTGACCAACATACGGGATTTTGTAGCAACCGGCACATAATTTTCCAAAGTGAGATGTAAAGTAGATTGCTTTAAATTAGCGGCTAGAACTTGGCATTTTTGAGCACCTAAACTTTCAGGATGGCGCTGTATGGCTTTTTCACAAACTGCCAGAGCTTTGCTCAAATTCCATTGTACATCGGGATTTTTTTTAGAATTATATCTTTTTCCCGATTGCTCGTAGTACAATGCTATTTCATAATCATAGAGTGTGCTGATAGGTTTATCCTTATATAGATCTTTGGATTTTTGAAGTGTCTGAAAAGCCAAGAATGCTTTGTCTGGAAATGCCACATGTTGTTTTACAAATTGCAAACGTTCTAAATCTACCACAACCAGTGCCTTGATATCTTGTTGTTGGTCATGAAAACGGATTAATTCTTGAAAGAGTTGCAAGGCGTGAAACTGTAGTGATAAGGAATCTTTTGTTTCTAATGATATCCTTGAAAAGTCACTTGCCGGAGCCAACAAATCTTTGTTTGTCAATTCAAATTTATAAGCCGGTTTGGTAAGATGCGTTTCATCGGTTTTGTAAAAATCTAAGGCATTATGGGCTAAAAAATCAAATAATGTAGGACGGTATTTTTGGGAATTTTCTTGCGTGATCAACAATTCATCAATACTAGATAGAGGCGTATTTTTTGCTAACAATGCGTTTTGTAATGAGTTTTGAAAATGGATATGAACTTCTTTAAATAGCGTTTGTAAATCCCACGTTCTAAAATCGGTAGCATCTACTTTTTTATCAGTTTTGGTACGACTGTAAAATCGTCCTCTATTTTGTTGAAAATACTGCCAATACAGATTTGCCAAGACGTTTTCTAAAATGTTTTTTGCCGGAAACTGAGATTCGGCTATTTCTTTTTCAAACCGATGTATGACTTTGAGTTGGGCGTCTTCTTCCAACGTCAAGGTGTATTTAGATTGATATAATAAACTCTTGATAATTTGAACGGAATTATTCTCTTTTTTAGCCATTTTATAAATCTTGGACACTTCACTATTGGCTGATTTAGGCAAATCTTGGGATTCAAATTGTTTCACTTTGACCCATAGTCGGGTGTAAAAATCATCTTGGTGCTGTGCGTGTATCATAGTGGAAAAAAATAAAAGTAATAAAGCAGCTTTTTTCATCGGTATAAACTTAATACGGTTCTATTTACAAACTTACAATAATCATACCGTATTACTGCAATTAATTGAGTAAAAAACCGTAATTACTTAGCGAACCGGTAAATCTCACTCGTAAAATCTTATAAACCATATCTCGTACGGATTGTGAAACCTTACGTTCGATAAAAATTTTCAATAATTCTCTTAGCAAACATAAATTAGCGCACGCAATCTTGATATAAGAACATCCGGATTAAGAGATAGTCTGTCTATAAATTTTACTATCTTTGTCCACAAGCTACTGTGTGCAAAATGAAATTCTATCAAGCTTTTCTGCTCTTCTTATTCCTTTTTTTTAAAGGGACTGGTCATGCACAGGTATCCCGGACATTTTATTTAAAAAAAATTTCAGATAATGGACAAACTGATTTTTACCATTTAAAAAATTTTGAGAATACCGAGCAAAAAAGCATCCCTTTTATCGCACAAGACAGTACCGGACAGATGTGGTTTGCCACCAAAGACGGTTTGGTGAGATACGACACTAAAAAATACCACTATTATAAACACAATAGTAAAGATTCATCCAGTATTGGAGGTAATTTTATAGAACGGATATTGGTAGGAAAAGACGGAAGTGTATGGGTTGGAACAGAACCGGCAAGCTTGTGTAAATACCTGCCCAAAACAGATAATTTTGAAATTATTAAAGGAATTGAAGGAGGTCGAGTTAAGGATATAAAACAAGATGCAAAAGGAAATTATTGGATAACAACCAACACCCATTTGTATCGTTATAATGACCAATCCAAAACATTAAACAAATTTAATTATACATCTGAAAAAACGGAATTAGACCGATTGCTCATAACGAGAAATCAAAGAATTTGGATAACGACTAACGAAAATTTTATATTGGAATTTATTCCTAAAACAAAACATTTCAAACAATTAAAAATTCTAGATAAAAAAGATGTCGTATGGGGACATCACACACAAGCGTATAGTGCCTATTATTTAACCGAAGATTATTTAGGATCTATTTGGATTGCTACTCCATTAGGTTATTTGTTAAAATATAATCCGGAAAAAGAACAGCTAAACCGGTATGTGTTTGAAGACCTAAAGAATCCTAAAATTCTGGATCACGAAAGATTAACCATTATGTTCATTCTGGAAGATGATGCCGGCAATCTATGGATGGGCAGTTGGTTTAATGGCTTGTATCGAATCAATAAAGAACGAAATAGCGTTACACACTATTTACCTAATTCTAAAAACACCCATACACTATCCAACAATATCATTCATTCCGGTTTTCAAGATCAAGCGGGATATTTATGGTTTGGGACTGAATTTACAGGGATCAATATCTTAAAAAAGAATAAAAAATTCAAAATTCTATCACAACCTAAACACCCCAAATATTCCAATATAATTACAGCCAGTGTATTAGATAAAAATGGGCGGATTTGGTTGGCCGGAGAATTTTCAGGTTTGTATTTTATTGACCCGGATACGCCCGAAAAGATACAATCGGGCAATCATTTTATACAGATTAACAGTACTAATAAAGATTATTTTAATACTTGGGTTCACAGTCTGTTAATCGATGATCAATATTTATGGATTGGCACGAATAAAGGATTGTACCGGTATGATATCAATACGCATCAATATAAAATATTCAATCACCATAAGGATGATTACAACAGTATCATCAGTAATGGTATATCTGTTATTTCTAAAGATCAATCCGGAAATATATGGATAGGAACAAATAGAGGTATATCAAAATACACCCCGAAAACCGACAAATTTTATCATTTTATACACGAAGAAAACAACCCGAGAAGCTTAAGCAATAACATCATTACCGACATCTATTGTGATGATCAAAATACGATATGGATTGGAACAGATAACGGATTGAACAAATTTCATCCCAAAACCGGTGATTTTACGATTTTTAGAAATACAAATCAAAAGAATTCAATCAGCGAAAACAAGATTAAAGACATCTATGGCTTAGATAACAAATTGTATATCGCCACACAATCCGGATTAAATGTTTTAGATATCCAATCACAAAAAATCGAATTAATTACAACACAACAGGGGCTCCCTGATAATTATATCAAATCCATCGTTAGTGATACTAAGAAAAATATTTGGCTTTCTACACCCCATCATTTGGTAAAATACAATCCGGTAAATAAACAAATGGTTTCATTTGGTAAATCCGATGGACTGGAAAACAAAGTGCATATTCTGAACGTAGGAGAACAAGATTTAGAATTTACTTCCAATTTTGCTTATAAAGATGATCAAGGCTATTTGCACTTTGGAGGACTTGCCGGCTATTGTAGATTTCACCCCGACAGCTTGCCGATAAACACCTATCAAGCTCCTATCAAACTCAATCAAGTTTGGGTAAATGGAAGTGTATTTCCCATTGACAATACAGATAAAATCACATTAAACAACAAAGAAAATAATCTTAAGTTTTCCGTTTCCTTGATGAGCTATATTCAAGCAGAAAAGAACCAATACGCCTTTCAATTAAAAAACTATGATACAAATTGGCGCTATACAAGTACAAGAAACACCATTGAATATTTTAATATCCCCCCCGGGAACTATACGCTCTTATACAAAGGGGCTAACAATGATGGAATCTGGAGCAACATAGGTCAAACATCTGATTTTTATATCAAACCGGTTTTTTATAAAACAAATCTTTTCCGGTTTTTGTTAGGCGGTTTTTTAGTATTACTGATACTGTCCTTTGGCTTACATAAAATTTACTTAAAGCGAAAATTTGAACAACAGAAAAAGAGATTGCGCTATCAAACATCCAATCTCACACCTAAAATTTCCAGATCCATCGATCAAAAAATTCAACAAATATTCAAAGAACAAGAAGTGTATTTAGAAGCGGATCTCAGCTTGAATAAACTAGCCCAAATAATTCATGAAAAGCCCCATTATGTATCACAAGTAATCAACCAAATTCATAATAAAAGATTTCATGATTTTATCAACACCTATCGCATTGAGAAAGCAAAAGAATTATTACGAATAACAGCGCTTAAAATTGAAATCATCGCTTACGATTCCGGTTTTAATTCGCTTTCCACCTTTAATAGCGCCTTTAAAAAAGAAACCGGCACTACGCCATCTAAATATAGAAAAGAATTCAAAAAACAAGCTTAATTCTTACGGATTTATAACTTCGTTAGTTTTTTATCCATTTATAACCAACTTATTTTCAACTTATTAAATAATATCACTTCTTACTTTATAAGTTTTTAAGTTTTATGTAGGTCTTAAGAATATCTTTACTAAAAAGTTATAATAATGTTTTTTGTATACATCGCTTTCAACAGTAAGAACGAGTTGTGTGACATCAGCGTCACCATCAATATGACGCGTCGAATACAACTCTTAGAATACACAAAAAAAAGCATTTGCAAAATAGTTTATTACGAAGAATTCGAGGATAGCAGTGTCGCTACAAAACGTGCTGAAGACTTACAATCCTTCTCGTTTGAATTAATTCAAAAATTAGTAATCGAAAACAATCCTATAAAGGCCGATTTAATCAATAATAATAAATCAATATCTCAATAATTATGAAAAAACAATTTACATTTATCTTTACTTTTTTAGTAAGTGTTGCAATTTATGCACAAACCGGTTTTAATTACAAAGCCATCATCAATGAAAACGGTAGTGTACTATCCAACCAATCTGTAAACATACGTTTTACCATTTTAGAAAATGGCACAACTGCTGTATATCAAGAAACCCACGCTACAACAACCGATGCCAGTGGCATAGTCAGTGTTGCCATAGGTGAGGGAAGTGTATTATCCGGATCTTTTGGAAGTATCGATTGGGAATCCAATCCGCACTCCCTTCAAGTAGAAATAGACACCGGCAACGGGAGCGGTTATCAAGATTTTGGCACTAATGATCTTAAAGCCGTACCTTATGCCAAATTTGCCGAAAAAGTAGCAAGTGTAGATTATAATAATCTGACCAATGTACCTTCGGGCTTAGATGACGCCGATTTCTACGAAGTAGGAGGCACCACACAGCCCGATGCTATTACGGACAATATCTATCACGAGGGAAGAATTGCCGTAGGAAAAAATACATTAGATAATAATGCTACAAACAATAATGCCCAATTAGAAATACAAAACACAGCGGGAGATCCTGCTTATACACTAAAAATAGAAAGGACAACCAATAGCGGGTCCGCTATCGGTAATATTTTAGCTGAAAGCACCTATTCGGGAACATTTAGTTTTTTTCAATTTAAAAGTCATATTGACGGAACAGGATCAGGTATTGTTACCGGCAATGGCACCTATATTTCCAATACAGGTAGCGGAAAACATTTTGGTAATTACAATGCTTTATCAGGAGGTGGAAGTGGTGATCAGTATGGCATAAAAAATATAATTTCAAATACAGGAAATGCTGGCCATTATGGTATAAAATCTGAATTATCAGGTACTGGTTCAGGAGATCATTTTGGTAATTACAATTACCTTTACGGCACTGGTATAGGCCAACAGTATGGGGTATTTGCTGAAATCACTAACTCAGGAGATGGTGCGCACTTTGGCACATCCTCCTATTTATCAGGTGCGGGTTCAGGAATCCATTTAGGAAATTTTAATCTTATTTCAGGCACAGGTACAGGCCTACAGTATGGGGTATATAATTCCATTGATAATTCTGGTAGCGGAGAACATTATGGAAGTTTCAATCAGCTTACAGGGGACGGAACAGGTAGCCAATATGGTGTAAAAAATGAGATTTCAAATTCAGGAGACGCTACGCATTTCGGTAGTCATTCTTATTTAAGTGGCAATGGAAGTGGCAGTCATTTTGGAAGTCTGAATTTTCTTTCCGGTTCCGGAACAGG
>CAYNFJ010000073.1:0-7189 GCA_964396505.1 uncultured Polaribacter sp.
ACATCATCATAAGTTAAACCTTCTCCTAAAAATTTATTTTGATTGATAGCCATAATGCAATTAATTAGCGGTTAATTGCAAGCAAATGTACTGGATTTTTTTTATCAATCGCGTATTTTTAATCCATAAATTACTTGACTCCTCCTTTTATCATCTATTTCAATAATATTGGGGAAAAGTCCCCATTGTTTAAAATGAAACTTCTCAAGCAACGTTTTACTGGCTATATTACTATCCATCAAAATAGCCAATAGATGTTTTTTTTCTATTCTTTTACAATCCTTAATAGCATAAGATATTAAGCTGCTTGCAACACCCTGTCTATGAAAAGCATAATCTACATAATAGCTTATTTCAGCAACATATTGCATCGCTTTTCGTCCTTTTCTATAAGGTGATATACTACAATAACCCACAATCTTGTTCTCTATTTCGGCAATGTATAAGGGATAGTTCTCAGTATCAAATTGCTCAAACCAAGGCGATCTTTGTACTACGGTAAATTCATCCAAATCACCGGTAGCGTTGCCGGAACGAATAGCTTGATTGTAAATAGTGACCAAAGCCGGCAAATCACCGGGTCTTGATAAACGAATCGATAAGGAATTGCTCATATATGAAAACTAAGACTTTGAATCTAATTTTTTCATATAAACAATCAATGCCTTACGTATATCAAAAGCATCTTGATCCGGTGCCGGCTCGTGTACTTTCAATACTTTTTTATTCTCATGTGTTAAAAAGGGAATATCATAGCCGGTCAGTAAAAAATCGGTTATGGCTACTTTATATTTTTTAGAAGTTTGCAAAGGTTTTCCCGCAATTAACCACTGCTTATTAGTGGCATCCCAATCGGCGTTGGCGCGTTGTAAATAGGCCCCTTTACCTGCACTAGCCTGCCCAAAATCCAATATTTTTTTAAGAAAAGCACCCTTTATATCAATGGTGAAAATCGCACCTCCATAAGGTAAAGCTCTAAACAAATCTACTGCGGTAATATTATCGTGTAATTGATCATCAATACGTACTGAACCGCCGTTGAAAAAAGCACAATCAGCTTTTGTAGATTCCTGCATAGCTGCTGCGATTATTTTACCCAAGTTGGTTTGTTTGCTTCTAATAGTCTTTTCGCGACCGTCCAAGGCCTCCTTGGCAACATAAATCACCTCTTGAGGAGAACTGACGACTTCACGTACCTTATCGTTGAGAATTACTTGCCATTTATTGACAATTTTATCCACTTCCGGATCGGCTTTAATCGCATCATTAATGCTTTTTAAAGTAGAAGTAATATGCACTTTTTTTGTTTTTTTATCATAATGTAATTTATGGATATAGACTGTTCTCGCATTGGCATCGGCTTTGGTAATATTTGTATTTCCAAGCGGTACAATCATATTGTAATGCTCGTGTCCACCCATTATCAATGGGACATCCGGTACTAATTTTGCTAATTTTTTATCATCTTCTATTGCCAAATGAGTTAATCCTATGATGATATCAACTTTTGGTTTCAGCTTGTCGTGCGCCTCCACAGCCTTTTTAAATACATCTTCATACACCACATAATCGGGTTGGTTCACCGGCAATACGACACTGAAAACACCTATTTTCAAAGAAGTACCATCTGCATCTTTTACATTGAAAATATAGGTATCCGGAATAAAGCTTTTCAGCCCGTTTTTTTCTTTATAGAAAGGACCCTTGGTATCACCTATTTTATGAAAGGCATTGGCAGACACCCAATCAAAATCAGATTCATTCAATCGTTTTTGAAGTGCTGTTTCTTTTAAATCAAATTCGTGATTTCCAAATCCCACCAAATCAAAGTGCATAGCATTCATTACCTCTACCATCTGTTTTCCTTTTATTTTTTCACCTTTATATTTCAGTGTACCAATCAAAGACGGATTTAAAAAATCTCCTGCCATAAATAAAAATGTATTGGGGTTTTCGGCAAGCAAATCTTTATGGATTGTTGCTACACGAGCCATACCGGCTTCTTTTCCACCCGAGAGCGGTGCTATTTCATACACATCATTGAGTTGCAGTAATGTCACATCAATTTGCCCGTCTCCTTCCTTATTTTCACAAGAAATTACAAGACCTATAAGCAGTACTAAAACAATAAATCGGATTGATTTCATCTATCTATTTTTATATTTATAATGCAACAAAGTTACGTAAATCAAATCAGACTTACATAAATACAGAAAACAAAAAAACCTGATAATTATCATATAAATAACACGTATAGATTAGTAACTTCGCATTTTGCGTATTATATCAACTATTTAAACAAATTTTAAATGAAAAAACACATTATTGTATTTGAAGCCGAAGGAGGTTCGGACAAGTGGATTGACGGGCATCGTAAGGACACTATGCCTATTGTAAATGCCCTTAAGGCCAAGGGCTGGGAGGCTGAGGTTGTCTATTTTAGAGATGAATGGAAAGATGTCATCTTTGATTATGTTTCGGAAAAAGCTGATGGGTATATCAGTCGTATCAATCCGGGAAATTTACCCAATGGTGAAAAGGTCTATTTTGAGACATTAACCCGCCTATCTGAAGCGGGATTAGTAGGAATGTCCACTCCCGATGCAATGATTAATTTTGGTGCCAAAGATGCACTGGTGAAGCTAGCCTCTACCGATTTGGTCCCGGATGACACCTATGCGTATTATACTATTGAAGATTTTAAAAAGACCTTTCCTATTTCCATTTCACACAGAGAACGTGTATTAAAACAAAATAGAGGTTCTACCGGATCCGGAATTTGGCGCGTAGTAGTAGAAGATGAAAGACCTTACAAAGCGGGCGATTCACTGCCATTGGATACAAAACTAAAATGTACCGAAGCCGTAGATAATCATGTGGAACATACCACCTTGGATGCGTTTATGACATTTTGCGAACAATATATTGTAGGTGATAACGGAATGTTGGTAGATATGCCGTTTATGCCTCGTATTAAAGAAGGTGAAATCAGAATATTAATGGTAGGTCCTAATCCTATTTTTGTAGTTCATAAAAAACCGGCAGAAGGTGCTGACAGTTTTTCGGCTACTTTGTTTTCAGGAGCTAAATATCGCTACGACAGCCCTGATAAATGGCCGGAATTAACTAAAATGTTATTGGAATCACTCCCCTTGATTAGTAAGAAAATTGGCGGTTTAGATGTTCCTTTAATTTGGACTGCAGATTTTATGTTGGATTGGGATGAAAACGGGAAAGATAAATATGTACTCGGTGAAATAAATTGTTCTTGTGTAGGATTTACCAGTCATTTGGATCAAGGTATTCAAGATGTAGTGGCAGATGAGGTCATCCGATTGGTTACCGAAAAGCATGCATAAGCAGTTTACCCAAACACATTAAGTGCTTCGTTATAAGCGCTTTCGAAACGCATCAGATTCAGGTGCGTTTCTTTTTTTTGTTGCGCAAAAAAGGTTACCAATTTTTCAGTAGGCATATTTCCAGTCACATGGTCTTTTGCCATAGGACAACCTCCAAAACCTTTGATTGCACCATCAAAACGCCGGCATCCACCACGGTAAGCTGCTGCTACCTTTTCATACCACATATCATAAGGAGTATGCAAATGTGCTCCAAATTCAATCTCAGGATACAACGGAATTAATCGAGAAAATAAACGATAAATCACCTCTGGTTTTGCTGTCCCAACCGTATCGGATAAAGAAATAATCTTAATGCCCATACCGACCAGTTTCTCGGTCCATTGGACTACCAATTCTTCACTCCATGGATCACCATATGGGTTTCCAAATCCCATAGAAATGTAACCCACAACTTCTTTGTCCACACTTTTTGCAATGCGTATAATTTCGTTTAAATCTGCTACAGATTCTGCTATGGTGCGATTGACATTTCTAGTTTGAAAAATTTCTGAGATGGAAAAAGGATAGCCAAAATAAGTAATGGCATCGTATTTTGCCGCTTCTTGAGCTCCTCTAATATTGGCTACAATAGCTAACAATTTGGTAGCCGTATTGGAAATATCCAATTTTTGAATGATCTCACCTGTATCCCTCATTTGAGGAACAGCCTTAGGAGACACAAAACTACCAAAATCCAGCGTATCAAATCCTACGGTCAATAGAAATTGGAGGTATTTCAATTTTTTTTCCGTCGGAATAAATTCGTGGATACCCTGCATGGCATCTCTGGGACATTCTATGATTTTAACATCATCCATCGACGGCAAAAGTAGTCAATTAGTTGGATGAAATGAACAGCAATAGTAAAAAATTAATTTTTAAGAAATTTAGGAATCCGACCGCTTTTATTGGCTTCTGATCGCAAGGTTCTTCCTACTATTTTTTCGGTCATACGACCTATTTGTAATATTTTATCCACATCCAACCCCGTATCAATACCCATTTCATCCATCATCACCACCATATCTTCCATAGGCACTAGCCCGACAATATTGGGGTCTTTGTAATAATAATCTCCAGTACCTGAAACGGGTACGCCATCTACAAAATTAGCGGGTTGTCCACCAATACCACCCATAGTAGCTTCAAAGTTAGTTACACCGGCTTGTAAAGCAGCTAAAACATTAGCCATTCCCCAACCCCGGGTGGTATGAAAATGGGCTATTTGTTTATGTGGGTCTTTGACAGCTTGAAGCATTTGAGAATAATAATCAAATACCCTATCCGGTGAGGCAGAGCCATCGTGATCGGCATGCTCCACATCATCGGCTCCAATATCAAACCAGCGATTGGTAAAGGCTATAGCATCTTTCATTTCAGTAGGGCCTTCAATAGGGCAACCCCAGATCGTACTTACCGTACCATTGACTTTAATCCCGACATCTTTTGCTTTTTTAATCCATTCTTCACTCATTGCCCAATATTCTTTCAGACTTAAGCCAGAATTTTTATACTGATGGGATTCACTAGTAGAAACCATAAGCAATATTCTATCGGGGCCGTAGCCTTCTTTTTTAGCTTCAATAGCACGTTGAATAGCTCTTTCCCGAATGGTTACGGCTGTAAAAACCACATCATCCAGTTGATCTTTGACCCTTTTGCTGGAACGGATTTTCTTAAAAACGGCATCGGCATCTTTGAATTGAGGCATACCTTTTGGATTTCCAAAATTAGTTACTTCTATATGTTTAAATCCTGCAAGTACTAATTGCTCCAACATCCATACTTTGGCTTCTGTGGGAATAAAACGTTCTTCGTGTTGAAAACCATCTCTGACGGTAATATCACCAATGACTACTTTTTTAGGATACTCCATATATTTATCTGTTTGAATTGCCACAAATATACTAAAAAAACAGTAAATTTTTAAGTGCTATTTGGTAATAATAAATACCTTTGTTTTCTATGATAGACCTTTCGTTAATAGTCAGTGTAAGTTTGATTCACTTACTAGCTGTGATGAGTCCCGGACCGGATTTTTTTATGGCATTAAAAAATTCGATTACCTATTCCCGAAAAACGGGTATTTATACTGCTATTGGGTTTGGATTGGGTATTGCGGTACATATATTCTATAGTTTAGCCGGATTGGCACTTATTATTTCGCAATCTATCATTATTTTTAACACCATTAAATATATAGGGGTTCTTTATTTAATTTATATTGGTATTCAATCGTTTCGTAGCAAAAGAAGTACCATTACTATTAAAAAAAATGCACCAAAAGAAGATATTGCTAGCTATAAAGCAATCCGTATGGGTTTTTTGACCAATGTGTTGAACCCAAAAGCGACCCTTTTTTTTCTCAGTCTGTTTACTTTGGTCGTTTCACCCGATACGCATACAACTACGCTTATAATCATCAGTTTAATAATGATCTTCGACACCATGTTATGGTTTAGTTTGGTTGCTATTTTTATCACGCATACTCGGGTAAGACAGGCCTACAGCCGTTACCAAAAAGCGATTGAAAAGGTCTTTGGAGGTATCTTAATAATTATTGGATTAAAAATAGCTTTATCCAAATAAAAACATTAGGTTTTTTGCTTTTTCTTTTTGGCAGCCGGAAACAAGACGTTATTAAGAATTAACCGATAACCCGGGGAAGTAGGGTGTAACTCCAGCTCTGTCTTGGGGTCGCCCACTCTATGACTGTAATCTTCCGGATCGTGCCCCCCGTAGAAAGTCCACATGCCTTTCCCTTTAACCCCGTGAATATAACGAGCTTCTCCATTGAGTTTACAAGTTCCCATAACCAATACATTCGGTTTAATCGTATTGGGGTCAAAAGCCGTAGTTTGTCCCATAAAACCTTTGATTACAGCCGTATGATTTTGACATAACATCGTAGGAATAGGATCCCATTTTGCTGAAAAGTTCATCAAGGTAAAATAATCGGATGTTCTGGGTATCTTTCTTTTTCCGGTCATATCAATCGATGAGAATTCATACACCAGGGGACTTCGTTCTAATTTAAAATTCTGGAACGCAAAGGTTTTAGAGAAATCTAACTTTTCCTGATAATTAGCTTCACTAGGATCGCCGTCAAACATCGATTCACAAATATCAACACCATCGGCTGCTAAGGCAATATCAAAACTATCGGTTGCAGAACACATCGCAAACATAAAGCCTCCTCCGATTACAAAATCTCTGATTTTTTTAGCCACCGCCAATTTTTCTTGCGATACTTTGGCAAAACCTAATTTTGCGGCCAAAGCCTCTGCTTCTTTTTTTTCATTAATATACCAAGGGTAGGTTCTAAAAGCTGCATAAAACTTGCCATATTGACCGGTAAAATCTTCATGATGCAGGTGTAACCATTCGTATAAAAGTAACTTATCTTGTAAAATTTCTTCGTCGTAAATAACGTCGAAGGGGATTTCGGCATATTTTAACACCATAGTAACAGCATCGTCCCAAGGCATTTTATCTTTGGGAGAATACACAGCTATTTTAGGCGCTTTTTCCAATAACACCGCTTCCATATTTTGTGAAGGGCTCGCTATAAATGCTAATATTTGGGCTGCTTTGGCATCTGAAACGACTTCAAAAGTAACCCCTCTAACCGTACATTCATTGCGGGTTGCTTGATCATCTTCCAATAAAAAAGAACCCCCTTTGTAATTGAGAAGCCATTGTACTTTATGCTTTTTCGATAAAGACCAATAAGTAATGCCATACGCCTTTAAATGCTCTTTTTGTGTCACGGCATCCATCGGGATTAA
>CAYNFJ010000073.1:7289-11206 GCA_964396505.1 uncultured Polaribacter sp.
TAATGCCATACGCCTTTAAATGCTCTTTTTGTGTCACGGCATCCATCGGGATTAAGATAAAACTGGCAAAAGTGTGTACACTAAAAAAGACAGTCAAAAATACAAAGATGAGTTTTTTAATCATAGGAATGTAAAGGTAGTTTAATAATTGTAAGCGACAAATAATATTCCTGAGTTATTTATTTGAATTAAAACGGCACTTCATCTGCTCCAAAAGCGTCGTCGGGTTCTACATTTTTGGCACTATCCGGAATGATATTATCATTCATTTGAGAGGGAAATGACGTAGTAAAACCTTCTTCTAAATCGGAGAATTGCGCCAAATGTCCGGTAAACTTTAGTTTAATATTATCCAATCCACCATTACGATGCTTGGCAAAGATAAATTCAGCCTGATCGGTACAAGGGGAACGCTCCTCATCATCCCATTCGGTAAGACCATAATATTCAGGTCTATAGATAAAAGTTACAATATCTGCATCTTGTTCAATGGCACCCGATTCCCGTAAATCGGAAAGCAAGGGACGCTTGACTCCTCCTCTTGTTTCCACTGCTCTGGACAGCTGTGATAGGGTTATTACCGGAACACTTAATTCTTTTGCCAAAGCTTTTAAATTTCTAGAAATTGTAGAGATTTCTTGTTCCCGGTTTCCACCGCCTTGTGAGGCGTTGGCCGCGGTCATCAACTGCAAATAATCAATGATAATAACTTGAACTTTATGTTGAGAAACCAACCTTCTGGCTTTAGCCCGTAAATCAAAAATAGAAAGCGAAGGCGTATCATCAATAAAGATAGGCGCTTTGGTCAGGTTTTTAACCTTGACGTTTAATTGTTCCCATTCGTGTGGCAATAAATTCCCTTTCCGCAATTTTTCAGAAGTCAATCCGGTTTCACTGGAAATCATCCGAGTTATTAACTGTACCGATGACATTTCCAATGAAAAGATAGCAACGGGTATATCAAATTGTATAGCCATATTCTTTGCCATAGACATCACAAAAGCTGTTTTACCCATACCGGGTCTTGCCGCAATAATGATTAAATCGGAAGCTTGCCAACCGGAAGTCAAAGCATCAATTTTAGTAAATCCGGTAGGGACTCCACTCATTCCTTCTTTTTTGGAAATTTCTTCAATTTTTTTAATCGCTTGAGAAACCAATGTTTGTGCATCTTCAGAACTCTTTTTTAGATTTCCTTGTGAAATATCAAACAATTTGGCTTCAGCCCCATCGAGCAGATCAAAAATATCGGTTGTTTCGTCATAAGAATCTTCAATAATTTCACTGGAGATTGAAATCAAACTTCTTTTGATGTACTTTTCTAAAATAATCCGTGCGTGAAACTCCACATGCGCCGATGAAGCAACTTTTTGAGTTAAATTAATCAAATAATATTCCCCGCCAATGGCATCTAAAGTACCGTCTTTACGCATTTGCTCTGAAACCGTCAATAAATCAGTGGGTTGCGAGGCTTGAAACAGATGAAACAACGCATTGTATATAAAAGTGTGCTGTTCTTTATAAAAAACATCGGGATGTAAGATATCAATTACGGTATCAATTGCTTCTTTATCAATCATCATAGCACCCAACACAGCTTCCTCTAAATCAATAGCTTGTGGTGGTATTTTACCTTTTTCAAGAGAAACAACAGTCCCTTTTTTTTTGTAATTTTGTTTTTTTAGCTGCGTGTTTTCCATAAGGCAAAAATAACATTTCGATTGGATAGTTACCCCATCGAATGATAATAAATTGTACACAGCTTGTTTATAAATCATTAAAATTGTTAATAAGTTTTATAAATACGCATTTTGTTATGGATGATTTAAAAATTTGTAATTTCGCTTTTCTAAACAAAACCCAGTGAGAAACCATATAGCCAATAAAATTTTAAGTTTTCTGCTGATACTGCAAATCCTTTTCATCGAGATTGCATCAAAAAATCCGCAATGGATAGAAAAATATTATTCCAATGGACTATATCCGGTTATCTCCGGTTTATTAAGACGTTTATTGGGATGGATTCCCATATCTGTGGGAGATTTGATGTACGGAGTTTTATTATTGATCATCCTGCGATGGATTTGGTTATTGATACAAACACGTTTTTATCCTTTTGTAGCACACTTGTACACCTTTATTGCTTTTATATCAGTGGTGTTTTTTTTCTTCCATCTTTTTTGGGGATTAAACTATTACAGAGAACCGCTTCAAAAAAAATTACATATAGAACGATTAAATTACACCAAGGAGGAACTCGTTCAAACTACACAAAAACACATTGACCGTCTCAATAAAATTCAATTAGCCATTACCAAAAATGATAGTATTCCTGTGAGAGTCCCTTACAAAAGACGTAAGATGTACAAAATGGCAAGCCTACAATACCGTAATTTTTATTTAGATAGTATTGATTTCCATTTCAAAGGAAAATCCATCAAAAGCTCATTGATAAGTACCCCCTTGAGTTATATGGGATTTTCCGGATATTTGAATCCGTTTACGGGTGAATCTCAAGTGAATAAAAAAATGATTCAAACGGAAATACCCATTACCACTTGTCATGAAATGGCACACCAATTGGGATTTGCATCAGAAGGAGAAGCAAACTATGTCGGCTATTTGGCTTGTACTGATACCGATGATCTATATTTTCAATTTTCCGGAGAACTCTTGGCTGTCAGGCATTTATTGTGGAGTTTAGCACGTACTGATTTAGCATTGTACAAACGACAAAGGGCTCGTATCCATAGAGGTGTCTTAAAAAACATGCAGATCACTCATGATTTCTGGGATAGTTATAAAAATCCTTTAGAGCCGTATTTTAAAAAATTTTATGACTTATTTTTAAAAGCCAATAAGCAAACTAAAGGTATTCAAGAGTACAATGAGATGGTGGGTTATTTGATAAACAATCCACTCTAAGCCGTTCTACTGATGATGATAGGGTTCGTTCTTAAGAATGGTAAAGGCTCTATACAATTGTTCTACAAAAAAAAGCCGCACCATTTGATGAGAAAAAGTCATACTTGACAAACTCATCTTTTGATTAGCTCGTTGATACACACTTTTTGAAAAGCCGTAGGGACCTCCAATAATAAAAACCAATTGTTTGGTGCCGGACAACATTTTTTTGGATACATATTTTGAAAAATTCAAAGAAGTATAGCCGGTTCCATTTTCATCCAAGAGCACAACAAAATCCGAAGGGCTGATATTTTTGATTAACAAGGTTCCCTCTTGTTCTTTTTGCTGTTCGAAATTAAGATTTTTTCGGTTTTTAATATCCGGAATAATTTCAAAGTCAAATTTTATATAACGTTTTAATCTAGTCACATAATTTTGTATTAACAAATCCAATGCTTTATGATCTGTTTTGCCGATACTTATTAATTTAATCTTCATTATGGAAGCTATTAAAAACGCCTTCCAAAAAAAATCAGAAGGCGTTTATTAAATATAAAATCTAATATGCTATGGATTTACATAGATCCACCCCTTTAAGGGTTTATGTTCTCCATCGTTTAAATTCAATACATAATAATAGGTTGTAGCCGTAGGGTCTGTACTAATCACACCATCTACACTACCATTCCAGAATCCGGTACTTCTATTTCCTTCAAAAACGACTTGACCCCAACGATTGTACACCGTAAAAGTATAGTCATAGAAAACATTTTCCAGACGATCTATGGTAAATATATCATTGAGACCATCTCCATTGGGTGAGAAGGCATTGGGAACATCGGGTATGCAATTTTCAATAAATAAATTAAAGGAAATCACACTATAACAGCCTGTTACATCATCATCTACACGAACATAGATGGTTCCCTCTGTAGAACTGTATGCGGCTTCATCGGTAGCCGAAATGGCATTGTACATTTGTTCCGCATCAGATTGTGAGGTGTAAAATG